>NZ_LSJO01000667.1:0-5422 GCF_001556735.1 Sphingomonas sp. CCH9-F2
GGATCGGCCGCATCGGCGCGGGCGTGATGATAGCGGACGCGGCCGGGTTCGTAGGGATCGGGGCGCATGGTCACTTGGTGTCTTACGTTGATATGACAGTCGCCGCAAGCCGGCGCCCGCCCCCAGGATAGCCGCGGACGCCGCAGCACGAAAGCGTCTCGCCGTAACTCTTGTTATCTTGTCGTTGACACGGGGCGCGCGGCTGGTCCACCCACGGCGCAACGACAGGCGGGCGGTGATCCGCATGCGGGAGAGCGAGCGATGGTCCTGACCAAAGGTGACGACTACCCCATCCACCAGACGCCCGACCCGGTGGCCTATGCCGGGACCGACCGGAATTTCTACGACCGCTATTATTTCAACGGCTATGCGCCGGGCGCGGAGGAGGATGGCTTCTTCGCGGCGGCGATGGGCATCTATCCGCACATCAACGTCATCGACGCCAGCTTCTGCTGGCTGATCGGGGGACGGCAGGTGAACCTGCACGCCAGCCGCGGGCTGGGGATGGAGCGGATGGACACGCGTGTCGGCCCGATCGCGATCGAGGTGGTCGAGCCGCTGCGCATCCTTCGCGTGACGGTGGACGCGCCGGACGAGCGCGTGCGCGCCGACATCACCTTCACCGGCCGCGCCTTTCCGCTGGAGGAGCCGCGCTTCACCCGCCGCAACGGGCCGCGCGTGCTGATGGACGTCACGCGGCTGACGCAGAACGGGCGCTACGCCGGCTGGGTCGAGGTGGACGGGGTGCGCACCGACGTCACCGGCTGGATCGGCACGCGCGACCGCAGCTGGGGCGTGCGCCCGATCGGCGCGCCCGACGCGCAGCCGCCCAGCCCGCCGGTCGCGCCGCAATTCTACTGGTTGTGGAGCCCGTGCGTGGTCGAGGGCGGCGACCTGTATTTCCACACCAACGACGATGCGCACGGCCGTTTCTGGAACCGGCGCGCGACCTGGCGGCCGGAGGGCGGCGGCGCGGCGGACGAGCATCATTACGACGATGCCGACTGCACGGTGCGCTGGCGCACCGGCACGCGGCGCGCGGAGGCGGCCGGCATCACGCTGCGCGATGCCGACGGGGAGACGCGCGTCGACTTCGCGATCGGGCGCACCTTCATGATGAAAGGGCTGGGCTATGGCCACCCGACATGGGCGCACGGGCTGAGCCACGGCGAGGCGCTGGCGGTCGAGCGCGAGGATTTCACACCCGAGGAATGCGACCCGATGCAGCCGCACCATCTGCACGTGCAGGCCAGCGTCGGGGTGACGATGACCGGGCCCGACGGGACGGTGCGGCGCGGCAAGGGGGTTCTGGAACAGCTGGTGATCGGTCCGCACGCACCGTCGGGCTTTCGCGACGTGATGGACCCGGCGTCGTGACCGGCACCCCGCTTCATGACCATCAGGTCGCGGCGTATCTGACGCGGCTGTGGGGGACGCCGGTCGCGATCGAGGGGCTGGCGCGGATCCCTGGCGGGGCGAGCCGCGAGACGTGGCGGTTCGACGCGCTGGTGGGCGAGGAGCGGCGCGCGCTGGTGCTGCGTCGCGATCCGGGCGGCAGCCTGATCGATACCGAGAGCGAGACCGAATATCGCGCCTATCAGACCGCGGCCGGGATCGTGCCCGTCCCCGGCGCGGTGGCGCTGGAGCGCGACGGCGCGGAGCTGGAACGGCCGTTCTTCGTCATGGAGCGGATCGACGGGGGCGAGGTGTGCTCGCCGTTCGTGACCGCGCCGTTCGGCGATCATGCCGCGACGCTGGGGCAGGCGTTCTTCGGCGCGCTGGGGCGGCTGGCGGCGGCGGATGCGACGGGCACGCCGCTCGCCGCGCACGCCCCCGCGCCCGCCCCGGACGCATGCTGGCGCGTCGCGCTGGACCAGTGGGAGCGAGTGATCGACGAGGATGCGGTGGCGCCGATCCCGGTGGTGCGCGCCGCGATCCGCCGGTTGCGCGCGCACCCGCCGCCGCCGGCACAGCGGATCGCGATCGTCCATGGCGACTATCGGTCCGGCAACATGATGCACGACGGCGCGGGCCGGATGCTGGCGATGTTCGACTGGGAAATGGCGCATCTGGGCGATCCGCTGGAGGATCTGGGCTGGGCGCTGGACCCGATCTGGGACCATTTCCAGCCCGGCATCGCGTGCGGGATGCTGCCGCGCGACGAAGCGCTGGCGGTGTGGCGCGCGCACAGCGGGCTGGACGTCGACCCGGTGGCGATGCGCTGGTGGGCGCTGTTCAATTCGGTGAAGGGCCGCGCGATCTGGACGTCGGCGTATCGCGAGTTCATCGACGGCGGGCGGACCGATCCGGTGCTGGCGTTTTCGGGCTGGTATCTGCCGCGGCGGCAGGATGCGATCATCGCCGCGCAGCTGGAGGGGCTGGCATGAGCGATATCGGCGAGGTGCTGACGGGAACGGGCCTGGTCGCGCTGGGCACGGGCGAGGCACTGGGCGCGACCCAGGCCTTCGGCGGGGCGATGCTGACCGTGGCGGGGTTGCTGGCGATGCTGGCCGCGCAGGAGGCCGGGCAGGCGGCGGCGTGGCGGATCGCCGATATCGCCGCGATGCGCGCACTGCTGGCGGAGGGCGGCGCTGCGGTGCCGGAGGTGGCCGAGGGATTCACGCTGGAGGCGCTGGACGCGGCGTGGAACGCGCTGTCCGCCGCGCTGGATGCGCATCATGCCGAGGTGGAGGCGCGGGGCGACCGGATGCGCGATGCCGCGATCTGCGCCTTCTATCGCGACAGCACGGCTCGCCGCGGGCTGGTGTGGCCGGGGTGATCTTACGAGCAATGGAGACGACGGACATGACGCAACTGGGCAATGAAGCGGTGCTGGTGGAGCGGCGCGGGCATGTGATGATCGTGACGATCAACCGGCCGGAAGCGCGCAACGCGGTCAACCGCTTCGTCCACGAAGGCGTGGGGGATGCGCTGGCGGCGGCCGATGCCGACCCGGACGTGCGGTGCGTGATCGTCACCGGGGCCGGCGACAAGTCGTTCTGCGCCGGTGCCGATCTGGTCGCGCTGTCGCGCGGCGAAAGCCTGGCGCCCGACGATCGCGCCAAGCAGGCGTGGGGCTTTGCCGGACTGGTCAGCCACGCGATTTCCACGCCCGTCATCGCGGCGGTGAACGGTCACGCGCTGGGCGGCGGGCTCGAGATCACGCTGGCGTGCGACCTGGCGGTGGCGGTCGATACCGCGCAGTTCGGCCTGCCCGAACCCAAGCGCGGGCTGTTCGCGGCGGCGGGCGGGGTGTTCCGCCTGCCCGAGCAATTGCCGCGCAAGATCGCGATGGAGATGATCCTGACCGGGGAGCCGATCAGTGCGCAGCGCGCGCTGGACCTGGGGCTGGTCAATGCGCTGGCGCCGGCCGGGCAGGTCGTCGACGCCGCGCTGGCGCTGGCGGAGAAGATCGTGGCCAATGCGCCGTTGTCGGTGCAGGCGTCGAAGCGGATGGCGCAGGGGATCGTCGAGGGCAAGGTCCCGCACGAAGAAGCGGCGTGGAAGCAGAACCGCGCCGAAAGCGGCATCGTCTTCACGAGCGAGGATTCGCGCGAAGGACCGCTGGCGTTCGCGCAGAAGCGTGCGCCGGTGTGGAAGGCCAAGTGATGGCGGATGCCGAACGCATCGCGGTGATCGTGGGGGTGGGGCAGGTCAACGACCGCCCCGCCGACCCGGCACAAGGGATGGAGCCGGTGGCGCTGATGCGCGCCGCGCTGGACGTGGCGGACCGCGATGCGGGCGGCGGCTGGCTGGCCGACGTCGGCTCGCTGGGCGTCGTCCAGCAGATCAGCTTCCGCGACCAGAACCCGCTGGCCGACAAGGTCGCGGCAGCGATCGGCGCGGGCGGGGCGGCGGCGTATGAATCGGTCGGCCCCAACGGCGACAGCCCGATCCTGCTGCTGAACGAGGCGGCGAACCGGATCGCGCGCGGCGAGGTGCGGGTCGCTGCGGTGGTCGGCGCGGAGGCGCTGCGCACCGCCAGCCAGCGCGCCGCGCTGGCGGCCAAGACCAGCGTCGCCGAACAGAATCCGATGGCCAATCTGGCGAAGCGCGCGAAGCCCGGTTATCGCCAGCGCTACGGGCTGGCGATGCCGGTCGACGTCTATCCGCTGTACGAGAATGCCGGGCGCGCCGCTTATGGCCAGACGCTGGCCGAAGGGCAGCGCGAATCGGGCGAGATCTGGTCGCGGTTCAGCCAGGTCGCGGCGCAGACCCCGGCGGCGTGGATCCACGCGCCGCGCACCCCCGAAGAGATCGTGATGGCGACCGCGGACAACCGCCCGATCGCCTTTCCCTACACCAAGCTGATGGTCGCCAATTCCAGCGTCAACCAGGGAGCCGGCTTCATCGTCACCAGCCTGGCCGAGGCGCGGCGGCGCGGCGTGCCGGAGGCGCGGATCGTCTATGTCGGGCGCGGCGCGGCGGCGCATGAGAGCGACGATTATCTGGCGCGCGACCGCTACGACTTGTCGCCCAGCATGGCGACGTGCCTGACGCGCACGCTGGAATGGAACGGGGTGACGGTGGACGACCTCGACCTGGTCGAGCTGTATTCCTGCTTCCCGTGCGTCCCCAAGATGGCGCGGCGGGTGATCGGCTGGCCGGTCGACCGGCCGGCGACGGTGTTCGGCGGGCTGACGTTCGGCGGCGGGCCGATCGGCAATTACATGAGCCATGCGGTCGCCGAGATGGTCGATGCGCTGCGCGCCGGCGCGGGGACGACGGGGCTGCTGTTCGCCAACGGCGGCTTTGCGACGCACAATCATGCGATCGTGCTGGCCACCGATCCGCTGCCCGGTGCGGGCGCGGCGCACGATTTCGACGTGCAAGCCGACGCGGATGCGGCGCGCGGGCCGGTGCCCGAACTCGTCAAGGAGTACGTCGGCCAGGCGACGGTCGAGACCTATACCGTGTTCTACAAGCGCGACGGGTCGCCGCGCGCCGGCGTGATCGTGGCGCGCACCCCGGCGGGCGCACGCACGCTCGCGAAGGTGCCCGCCGACGACGCCGGGACGATCGCGTGGCTGACCGATGGCGCCGCCGAACCGGTCGGCAGTGTCGGCGAGATCGTGGTGGACGGCGAGGACATGGTGTGGAAACGCGCGACCGGATGAGCGACCCCGCGCCGATCCGCCCGCGCCGCAGCGCGCTGTACCTGCCCGCGTCCAACGCCCGCGCCATCGACAAGGCGCGCACGCTGGACTGCGACGTCGTGATCCTGGACCTGGAGGATGCGGTCGCGCCCGATCAGAAGGCGGCGGCGCGCGACGCGGCGGTGGCGGCGATGCGCGGCGGCGGGTTCGGGCATCGCGAACTGGTGGTGCGCGCCAATGCGCCCGACACGGCATGGGGTGCGGACGATCTGGCGGCGCTGGCGGGAAGCGGCGTGGCGGCGGTGTTGCTGCCCAAGGTATCGGCC
>NZ_LSJO01000668.1:0-1359 GCF_001556735.1 Sphingomonas sp. CCH9-F2
GCGGCGGGGGCGAGCGCCTCGGGGAAATATCGCTGCCCCGACAGCACCTTGCGAAGGATCCCTGAAATTTCATCGAGCGGCAGCGTCTTCGGCAGGAAACCCGCCGCGCCCAGCGCCATCGCCCCTTCGGCCAGCCCGGGGCGATCCGATGCGGTGACGATCAGCACCGGCACCCCGTCCGCGACGTGGAGCACGCGCATCAGGCCGCGAAATCCCTCCGAATCGGGTAGGGCATAATCCAGCAGGATCAATCGGATCGTCGAGCGGCTTTGCAGCGCCGCCACCGCTTCTCCCACCGTACCGACACCGATCGCCTGCGCGCCCGGAAAGGCCGCTCGTGCGGCCAGCGACAACCCTTCCCGCGTCAGCGGGTGATCGTCGGCGATCAATAGTCTGTCCCCGTTCAAGCCGCACCCATGCCACAGCCAAGAACTTATTGTTTTACATCGAAATCTGTTAATACCACTTCCGCGTTTCCGTTCTCCCGTCAAGTGTTGGTGTCCGAAATGGATAAATCGCGGATCGATGATCTCGGTATCATAACCGATCGCGATACGGTCGCCACCACGACGGACGCATGGGCGCGCGACGGCTGGCGCGTCACGCACATGGCCAGCGACGCGATCCCCCCGACCGATGCGCACGCGCTGCTGCTGGTTGCGCTGCCGCCCGGTGCGGCGGATGCGTGGCTGGCACGATGGAAACGCGACACGGCGCCTGCCGCATCGGTGGTCGTGGCGCTGTCGCCGGACACCGCGGTCGATCCATGGGCGATGATCCGGCGTGGCTGGGACGATGCGGCACCGCTGGACGACGCGGTCGCCGCCGCGGCGCGCTGGCGTCCGCGCACATGTGCCCTGCCCAGGCTGGAAGAGGTATTCGGCGTCACGGAGGTGGCGCGACTGTCGCTGGGCCTGCGCGACCGACTGGCCGCCGCGCTGGCGATACTGCGTATGTGCGATCCCGCCGATCGCGCCACGCTGGCGGAAACCGCGCACCGGCTGGCGGGTATCTGCGGGATCCTCGGCTTCGACGATGCCGGCAATCTGTGGCGCGCGCTGGCGGAGGCGCGCGACGTGGCGCTGCCGGACGTCTATCGCGCGACGCGGCTGGCGGTCGCCGCGATCGACCGCCACCACGCGCCGCGATAACGTCAATCGTCCCGGCGCGCCCTCACCGCCTTACCAGCCCGCGCCAGCGACCCGCGCCTGAAGCCGGTGGACCGGCGACGCGGCGGCCGAGGCCTCTCCCTCCACCAGCCTGAACCGCCGGATCTCGCGCTTCAGCGCTTCCGCCTCGTCCGACAGGCTGCGCGCGGCGGCGGTTGCTTCCTCGACCATCGCGGCGTTCTGCTGCGTC
>NZ_LSJO01000669.1:0-295 GCF_001556735.1 Sphingomonas sp. CCH9-F2
CCGCCACGAAGCTGGCGACCATCACCCAGGCCCCGGCCGCGCAGATCGCGCGCGTGCTGGCAGCTTATTCGGAGAAGGAAGCCGCCTGATTTCGGGCAGCATCCTGTTGATTTTTTGGAATTTGGGGCACCTGTCCCCGCTTGATAGGAAGTAAGATCATGGCAGACCTGAACGCGCTGGTTGACCAGCTGAGCGAACTGACCGTCCTCGAAGCCGCCGAGCTGTCGAAGCTGCTCGAAGAGAAGTGGGGCGTTTCGGCCGCTGCGGCGGTTGCGGCGGCTCCGGCCGCCGGTGG
>NZ_LSJO01000067.1:0-2543 GCF_001556735.1 Sphingomonas sp. CCH9-F2
CCACATCATCGCACAGCTACGCTGGTGCGGAGGTCGTCCACGACATCACGTCAGCCTCTGCCGACTTTCCTCCACCTACGGTGCAGATATTCGACCAGCGGCGCATAACCTGGTGCACGATCGACGCCGTGTAGGAGGGCTGCCTAGAGAGATCGAGAAAAGGGAATTGGAGCGAATAAGGTTATCCGAACGACACGCCTACGAAGCGACGATCCATCGTCCGTCGCCTAAGTCGCGGAATTGATGCTCTACATCATGCCACTGGCTCGAATGACGATATTGCACACGAAATTGGCAGTTATATTCCTGACTTCCAGCAGCTTGGCGACAGCGAGCCGAGGAATATCGTATAACTGGCGAGGGCTCATACTCTGCATCGGTCGCGGTCTGATCGTTGTATACCGCGATGCGAGCGTTCTCAAACGCAGCCTGAACACTCTGACGCGACAACGTTAGAATATTGGAAGTTGAGGAATACTGAGCATCCGCCTTCGATCGCTCTATCACAGCACCTGTATGGATAGGAACCGCGCTCAAAGACCCATTACGCTGTGGTACGAACATCATGCGACTCCCGCCGGCTGTCGCTGTATGGCTGTCCGAGATAGTTGAACTGCAAGCTTGAAGAGCGATGGCAGATACCAGCAAGCTCAATCCTGAACAGATGCGGCGATGGCTGTCGAACTGCATTTGGCTATCGTCGCTCAGCCCAGCGGACAGCGCAAGGATCAACCTTCCCGTTTGGGAAGCAAGGGCGGGAATTCCGCCGCGCCAATCGCGCCGACGATCGCCTGCAGTCTCCGCTTTCCCAAAGCATGTTCCCGATTGCGCATTCCCGAAACCTGCTACGATCGACGGAGCAACGGGAAAAATTGCGCTTGACGAACGACCACACTCGGAAAGCAGGGATGTCTGGCCGTCGGCATTGCAGGCGCCTTGCGCCCCGCCTTCACCACGCGAAGCGCACCGCGGTTCCTTGCAACTTCGCGCGCCCCACCGATTGACCGGTCCAGAACCCCGCCGGCCTTACCGCCGCCCGCGCCAGATCTTCACCGCCGCATCCGGTGACAGCCCGCCCTGGTGCGCCGGGCAGCGCGCGTAGCGGAAGCGGCGGTCGGTGCACAGCCACACCTCGTCCAGCCACCCCTGCCGCGTCGCGGTGATCCGCATCATGTCGGGGGTCATCCCGGGATTGGCGCGCGCGATCGCCTCCGCCAGCGCGCCGGCGGTCAGCGTCTGGCGCGACAGCGCGTCCATGTCGGGGAAGCGCAGGCGGCCGTACATTGCGGTCGATCGCGCGAAATAGCGGTCAGGTGTGTATCCGGCCATGCACGTCCCGTGCTTGGCCCATTCGTGCTGCATCAGCTGCGCGGAGGGGGTGGAGCACAGGTGCCGACGGATCACCTGTCGCGACAGGATCGGCGTCGCGCGGCAATATTGCGGCCAGTCCTTTCCGATGCCGTCGGGCCACAGACCGTGCAGCGTAAAGCCGAAGCGGTTGGTGCCGCCGCACTGGAAACGGTTGGCCGCGTCATCGCCGCGGTTGCGGCAGAATTCCGGGTTCCAGGTGATCGCCAGCGTATAGCTGCCGATCGGCAGCCGGCGCGCCGGCTGGCTTTCGGTTGGCAGATCCGGATGCGGGCGCGGGATGGTGCCGGGGATCGCGCACGACAGCGTCTGTGCCCCCGCCACACCCGGCAACATCAGGGCCATCGCGGCGAGCGAGCGGGCGATCATGCGGCGTCTCCTTCGAAATCTTCCCCGAACCAGCTGCGCGCGTCGGGACGGTACAGGGCCATCACCGCCATCACGCCCAGCGCGACCGTGGCGATGGACAGGATCGCGGCCAGCGGCGGCATCGCCCCGTTCAGCATCGCGGGCAGGTTCAACAGCAGCCGCAGCACCGACAGCGCGGTCAGCACGACCGCGATCGTGCGGGCGATGCGACTGGCGCGGCGCGCGACGAAGAACCACAACGCCAGCGAGATCGCGACCGACAGCGCCAGCCCGGCGGGCAGCAGCCAGCCGAACCCGGCGGTCCGCGGATCGACCGCCATCCGTGCCGACAGCACCGGCCAGCTGATCGCCCAGCCGATCACCGACAGCCCCAGCGAGGCGAGGTATAGACGCTCGAAATACAGGATGGCAGGGGGACGCACGCGCGGTTCACTTCCCGTTGACGTTACGGAACGCCAGTGCGCCCGGATCGCGCGCGGCGCAAGCGGGGGCGATCATGCCGCGGCGAAATCCAGCCCGATGTCCGCCGCCGGCGCCGACTGGGTGATCCGCCCGACGCTGACATAGGTGACGCCGGTTTCGGCGATCGCGCGGATCGTCTCCAGCGTGACGCCGCCCGACGCCTCCGTGGGGACCTGCCCGGCGACGATGCCCACCGCCTCGCGCAGCATCGCCGGCGGCATGTTGTCGAGCAGCAGGTGAGTCGCCCCGGCATCCAGCGCGGGCGCGATCTGGTCGATACGGTCGACCTCGACGATGATGTCGGCGATCCCCGCCGCCTTGGCCAGCGCCGCCGCGGGGCCGAC
>NZ_LSJO01000670.1:0-1310 GCF_001556735.1 Sphingomonas sp. CCH9-F2
TGTCGTTGCCCCCTAATTGCCTGACGAGGCCTCGCGGGTTTGGGTGATGTACTCGCGGGGTGATCGGTAGCCTAGCGCCTTGTGCGGATGGACCTCATTGTAGTGGGTTAGCCAGCGGGGCAGTTGCTCGATGACAGTGCGTGCATCGGGCGTCGGGTTTACACGGACGTAGTCGCGCTTGAGGGTGCGCACGAAAGCTTCGGCCATGCCGTTCGATTGCGGAGAGCTGACCGGCGTGGTGCGGGGTACGAGGCCGATGTCGCGCGCGAAGCGGCGAGTATCGTGAGCAACGTAAGGGCTGCCGTTATCGCTGAGCCATTCAATGGGCGAGGCCAAGCGGTTCACCGGGCCAAAGCGATGCTCGACAGTGGCGACCATCAGATCACGGATGTCCTCGGCGGTGATGCCGCCGGTGGTAGCAACGTGCCCCATGGCCTCGCGGTCACAGCAGTCGAGTGCAAAGGCGACGCGCACCTTTTCGCCATTGTCGCAAGCGATCTCCAAGGCGTCAGAGCACCAGCGGGTGTTGCGCCGATCGACGGCAACGCGACCATCATGGCGCCGCTCCTCCCGGCTGCCGTTGTGGCGCTGAAGCAGCAGCCCGTGCACCTTCATGACCCGGTAGACCCGCTTGGGATTGGGCGCTGTGCGCCCGATCCTGGCAGCCTGGCGGCGCAGAAGGGCGTGGACCCGGCGATAACCGTAGGTGGGCAGATCGGCGATCAGCGCCCGGATGTCGCTGACCAAGTCGGTATCCGGTAGAGGCGGTCGACCTCGCCGACGTGTAGGCGACCGGTTGTGCATGGCTGACAGGTGCTGGCGGCTGACGCCCAACGCCTCGGCCACCGCGCTCACCGGTCGTCCCCTGGCAACGAGATCGAGCGCAAGAGGAGTTTTTTTGGGCCTGCGGCCCGGGAGACGGCCTCCCGCAGTATCTCGGCTTCCATAGTCTTCTTGCCCAGCAGGCGCTGCAGCTCGGCGACCTGGTTCTGCAGCGACCGGTACTCGGAGGCGGGCACCACCTCCTCGCCGGCACCGGCGGCAGTCAGCGCACCCTGCGCAACCAGCCTGCGCCAGGTGAAGATCTGGCTGCCACTGATGCCATGCTGCCGGGCTACCAGCGACACGTTCATGCCCGGCAGATACGTCTCCTCGACGATCCGGACCTTTTCCTCCGGGGTCCAGCGCCTCCGGCGCTGAACCCCGGAGAGGACCTCGCCGCCATTGTAGCGCCTAGTCGTATGCTCAGTCATATGGCTCACTCTTATCTAAGAGCGAGACCCTGTCAGGTCATTTCGGGGGCCAACTCA
>NZ_LSJO01000671.1:0-4138 GCF_001556735.1 Sphingomonas sp. CCH9-F2
GAGCCGCTGGAGGCGCGGGTGGAGATGCTGCGCGAAACCGGGCGGCTGATCTTCCTGCGCGGGCTGCTGGTGCAGGCGGAACGGCCGGTCACCGAATTTTCGGGAACGATCCGCAAGCCTGGCCGGTGATCGCGCCGACGGGAACGACATGACGGTATTGCACGCCTACGACCAGCTGATCGCCGCCGGCGAGCTGCGCCCCGACCCCGAACAGGCCGCCGCCGCCGCGCGCCTCGACGCGCTGGCGCGCGAGCTGGAGCATCCGCGTACCACCGGACTGCTGCGCCGCCGCGTGGTGCCGGCGCGCGGGGTCTATCTGTGGGGCGATGTCGGGCGCGGCAAGTCGATGCTGATGGACCTGTTCTACGCGCAGACCGGCGTCGCGGCGAAGCGGCGCGTCCATTTCGGCGAGTTCATGCTGGAGGTGCACGGCCGGATCGCGATCGAGCGGCGCAAGGAACTGGGCGATCCGATCCCGCCGGTCGCCGCCGCGCTGGCGCAGGAGGCGCGGCTGCTGGCGTTCGACGAGATGATGGTGACCAACAGCCCCGACGCGATGATCCAGTCGCGGCTGTTCACCGCGCTGATCGAGGCGGGGGTGACGGTGGTCACCACCTCCAACCGCCCGCCGCGCGACCTGTACAAGAACGGGCTGAACCGCGAGCATTTCCTGCCGTTCATCGCGCTGATCGAGGAGCGGCTGGACGTGCTGGCGCTCAACGGCCCGGTCGACTACCGCCGCGACCGGCTGGGGCAGCAGGATACCTGGCTGGTCCCTAACGGCCCGGTGGCGACGGCGGAGCTGTCGGCGGCATTCTTCCGCCTGACCGACCATGAGGTGACCGAGCCGATCCCGTCGGAGGAACTGACCGTACAGGGCCGCACGCTGCACGTGCCCAAGGCGCTGAAGGGCGTTGCGGTGTTCAGCTTCAGGCGCTTGTGCGGCGAGGCGCGCGGATCGGCCGACTATCTGGCGATCGCGCGCCGGTTCCATACCGTGATCCTGGTCGGCATCCCCATGCTGGGGCCGGACAACCGCAACGAGGCGGCGCGCTTCGTCAGCCTGATCGACGCGCTGTACGAACATAAGGTGAAGCTGCTGGCGGCGGCCGATGCGCAGCCCGATGCGCTGTATCCGCGCGGCGACGGGGCGTTCGAATTCCAGCGAACGGTCAGCCGCTTGGAAGAGATGCGGTCCGACGATTACCTTGCGCAGGGGCACGGCGACGTGGCCTGAGCAGCAGCTTATTGCTCTTGCGAACGATTATCATGTAATCTTTTAAGACTCGTGCTTTAGCGGTTGCCCCATCGCCCGGAAGGGCGTAGGCGGCGTGACCATTCACACGTCAACGACGGAAGGGGATGGGATGGCCCGCAAGAAGATCGCATTGATCGGCGCCGGCAATATCGGTGGCACGCTCGCACATTTGGCCGCGCTCAAGGGACTGGGCGACATCGTCCTGTTCGACGTGGTCGAGGGCGTGCCGCAGGGCAAGGCGCTGGACCTGTCGCAGTGCGGCCCGGTCGAGGGCTTCGACGCCACGATCAAGGGCTCGAACGACTATGCCGACATCGCGGGCGCCGACGTCATCATCGTCACCGCCGGCGTAGCCCGCAAGCCGGGCATGAGCCGCGACGACCTGCTGGGCATCAACCTGAAGGTCATGAAGGCGGTCGGCGAGGGCATCAAGGCGAACGCCCCGGACGCGTTCGTCATCTGCATCACCAACCCGCTCGACGCGATGGTGTGGGCGCTGCGCGAATTCTCGGGCCTGCCGCACAACAAGGTCGTCGGCATGGCGGGCGTGCTCGACTCGGCGCGCTTCAGCCACTTCCTCGCGGAGGAATTCGGCGTCAGCGTGAAGGACGTGAACACCTTCGTGCTCGGCGGCCACGGCGACACGATGGTGCCGGTGCTGGAATATTCGACCGTCAGCGGCATCCCGGTCAGCGACCTGATCGAGATGGGCTTCTCCACCCGCGAGAAGGTCGACGAGATCATCAAGCGCACGCGCGGCGGCGGCGGCGAGATCGTCGCGCTGCTCAAGACCGGTTCGGCCTATTACGCGCCCGCCACCAGCGGCATCGCGATGGCCGAGGCGTATCTGTACGACCAGAAGCGTATCCTGCCGGCCGCGGCGCACCTGTCGGGTGAATATGGCATCGACAACCTCTACGTCGGCGTGCCCGTCGTGATCGGCGCCGGCGGCGTCGAGAAGGTCGTCGAGGTCAAGCTGTCGGACGAGGCGAAGGCGAACCTTCAGGTCTCGGTCGATGCGGTCAAGGAACTGCTCGTCGCCTGCAAGGGCATCGACGGCTCGCTGGCCTGATCGTCGTGGCGCCCGCGCTGCTCCTCGCCGCCGCGATGGCGGGCGCTTCTCCGGCCGGCTATCCGGCCGCCGAGGTGATCGGGGCGTTGCGCGAGGCGTGCCCCTCGGCAACAGCGGTGACCACGGTGCTGAAGGGCGCGACGCCCGCCGGCTGGACGCGCGCGGCCGATCCGGCCGCCACGCCGGTCGGCAAGCTGGCAGCGATGGGCAAGGAAATGGGCGGCGCGATGCTGTCCGGCACCGGGCATATCATCGGCGATATCGCCGTCCTGGAACGCACCGTCGCGGGGGAGCGGCTGTACCTGATCCCGTCGGGGATCGTGAACGGCGATACGATGGTGGTCGGCTGCCGCCTGTACGATCCGGGTGAAACGCGCCGCATCCCCGCTGCGGAGGCGACGCGCATCCTCGGCCGCAAGCCGACGTCGTCCTCCGACCAGCCGATGCTGAGCAAGCTGGGCTGGGACATCGGCGCGCCCGACGACGCCGACAGCTTCGAGATCGTCAGTGTCCCCGCCGACAGTCCGGTGGTGGCGCTGCTGACATTGTCCGGCCTGATGATGAAGGCCGATTGGGTCATGCCGGGCGCTACCGATCCGGCGCCCGCGAAAGGGAGTGAGGAGAAGAAATGAGCATCCTCGTCGACAAGAACACCAAGGTCATCACGCAAGGGATGACCGGCAAGACCGGCACCTTCCACACGAAGACCGCGCTGGATTACGGCACACAGATGGTCGGCGGCGTCACGCCGGGCAAGGGCGGCACGATCCACGAGGAACTGGGCCTGCCCAACTTCAACACCGTGCACGAGGCGGTGGAGAAGACCGGCGCGACCGCATCGGTCATCTACGTGCCGCCGCCCTTCGCCGCCGATTCGATCCTGGAGGCGATCGACGCCGAGGTGCCACTAATCGTCGCGATCACGGAGGGCATCCCGGTACTCGACATGGTCAAGGTGAAGCGCGCGCTGTCGGGTTCGAAGTCGCGGCTGATCGGCCCGAACTGCCCCGGCGTGCTGACGCCGGGCGAGTGCAAGATCGGCATCATGCCGGGCAACATCTTCCGCAAGGGGTCGGTCGGCGTCGTCAGCCGCTCCGGCACGCTCACCTATGAGGCGGTGTTCCAGACCTCGAACGCCGGCCTGGGCCAGACCACCGCGGTCGGCATCGGCGGCGACCCGGTCAACGGCACCAATTTCATCGACGTGCTGGAGCTGTTCCTGGCGGACGAGGCGACCCAGTCGATCATCATGATCGGCGAGATCGGCGGTTCGGCCGAGGAAGAGGCCGCGCAGTTCCTGAAGGACGAGGCCAAGCGCGGCCGCAAGAAGCCGATGGCCGGCTTCATCGCGGGCCGCACGGCGCCTCCGGGCCGTCGCATGGGCCATGCCGGCGCGATCGTGTCGGGCGGCCAGGGCGGCGCCGAGGACAAGATCGCGGCGATGGAAGAAGCCGGCATCAAGGTCGCGGCGAGCCCCAGCGAGCTGGGCTCGACGCTGCTGAGCGTGCTGAACAAGTAAGCGTAACAGGCGGCCGCCCCGGTTCCGGCCGGGGCGGCGCGCCGCGGGACATCCCGGCCGGTGCCGGGACGACGAAGGTAGGATCGTCATGGGCTACGAAGGTCAGGATTTCGGCGACATCGCGGGCGGCGTCAGCCCCGCGTTCATCGACGCGCTGTACGCGCGCTTCAAGACCTCGCCCGACACTGTCGAGCCCGGCTGGCGCCAGTTCTTCGAAGGGCTGGAGGGCACGCTGAACGCGCCGTCCTGGACCAACGAGCGGTGGCCGCTGACCACCACCGACGATCTG
>NZ_LSJO01000672.1:0-263 GCF_001556735.1 Sphingomonas sp. CCH9-F2
CCCGCCTCTCTTCTTCCCGATTAACATGCCGCGATAACAATTATCTCGACAAACAAAATTGATCCTCCTACCTGGGCGGGGAGCGCGGCGTGGGCCGCGCGCCATCAAGGAGCGTTTCGATGAGTGTCGACGTCAAATATCGTACCCAGGCGACTGCGACCGGCGGGCGGGACGGGCATGCGCGCAGCCATGACGGCGTGCTCGACGTCGCGCTGTCGACGCCGAAGGAACTGGGCGGCGCGGGCGGGGCGGGGACCAACCCC
>NZ_LSJO01000673.1:0-20749 GCF_001556735.1 Sphingomonas sp. CCH9-F2
GAACATTGCGGCGGGTGCCACGGCGTCGACGGCCGCTCCGCCCCCGCGCAGGTGCCCGAGTTGCGCGACCGCGTCGGCTATTTCATGTGCACGCCGGAAGCGCGCGCCTATCTGGTCCGCCTGCCCAACGTCGCGCACAGCCGCATCACCGACAATCAGGAACTGGCCGATCTGGTCAATTTCGTCGTCTTCGGACTCGGCGGCGCCAGCGCGCCCGTCGATGCGGAACCCTTTTCCGCTGCGGAAGTGGCCCGCGAACGCCGACTCGCGCTGTCCGGCCCCTCGCTGAAGGCGGAACGCGCGCGCCTCGTCGCCGCGGCGATCCGTCGCTGCGGCGCACCGGCGTCGCTGAAGCGATTCTATGGTTCCGCGCGCGGGTGACACGCGCGCATTTCGCAGCCGCACAATCCGCTTGACGAATATTGGACGGTCGTACAGTCTTTGTTCGGAGGCGAACGGGGCGCCTCGGATCCGCTGACGTCTAGGGGGACGGAACGCGCATGACGATTCCATCGAATCCGGTTGTTGCCGACCGCACCGCGCCGCGTCGCTGGGGCCAGCGGCTCATCCTGCTGGGGCTGGGCGCGACGATGGTCGCGGTGGCGCACGCCAATGTCCGCGATGCCGCCGCCCCTTCCCCGCCCGACACCGCACAGGGCGAGACCGAGGAGGGCATCCCCGTCACCGATGCGCTGACACGCGAGAAGTGCGGCACCTGCCACGCGCCCGATGCGAAGGGCAATCTGTCGCGCATCTCCTGGGTGCGCACCACGCCGGAGGGCTGGGCGCAGGCGATCAAGCGGATGGTGCGCCTCAACGGGCTGCAGGTGACGCCCGGCGAATCGCGCGCGATCGTGCGCTATCTCGCCGATTTCCACGGGCTGGCGCCGGAGGAGGCGCGCCCGGTCATGTACCTGCCCGAACATCGCATCGTCGACGAAGCCGCCATCCCCAACGACAATGTGCGCCAGGCATGCGCGGCGTGCCACGCCTTCGCCCAGCCGCTGTCGTGGCGCCGGTCGAAGACCGAGTGGAAGCTGCTGCAGGACATGCACATCGCGATGTATTCGCAGGCGGAGGCGCAATATCGCCGCCTGCCCGATCCCGCGCCCGGCGCCGCCCCGCCCGCCCCTGGCACCACGCCGGTGACGAACGGGCAGGTCGCGCTGGAATATATGCAGAAGACCGCACCGCTCCACACGCTGGAATGGGGCAGCTGGCGCCCGCGCATCCGCGCGCCCTATCTGGCCGGCACCTGGCTGGTGTCCGCGCATCTGCCCGGGCGCGGCGATTACGTCGGCGAGCTGACGATCCGCCCGGGCAAGGAGGCGGGGACGTTCGTCACCGCCACCGCGCTGCGCTCGCTCGCCACCGGGCAGGCGCTGACCCGGCAGGGCACCGGCCTGGTCTATGGCGGCTATGCGTGGCGCGGCCGATCGGCCGGTCCCGCCGCCGCCGGCGCGATCGATGATCCCGCGCACGCGACGCGCGATACGATGTGGTTCGCCCCCGACCAGAAAAGCGCCGAGGGCCGCTGGTTCTGGGGCGAATATCACGAATTCGGCTTCGACGTGAAGCTGACCCGCGCGGGCACCGCCCCGGCGATCGCCGCGGTCACGCCGGCCGCGCTGCGCGCCGGCACCAGCGCGGCGCGCGTCCACCTCTACGGCGCGAACCTGCCCGCCGATCTCGCCCCCGCCGACGTCAGCCTGGGCGATGGCGTTACGGTGCGCGCGGTCGAAAGCGCCGGCCCTGGCGATGCGGTGGTGCTGGCCGATGTCGCCGCCGACGCGGTGTCGGGGCGCCGCGACGTCGCGGTGCGCGGCGCCACGCTGGCGCAGGCGCTGCCGGTCTATCGCCAGATCGACTATCTGAAGGTCGTCCCCGACACCGGGCTGGCGCGGCTGGGCGGGGAGAAACATCCCAAGGGCTATGGCCAGTTCGAGGCGTTCGGCTACGAAAACGGGCCGGACGGCAAGCCGAACACCGCCGACGACGTCAAGGTCGGCCCGGTCGACGTCGACTGGCGGATCGACGAATTCCTGGCGGTGCAGAATGACGACGACAAGGCGTTCGTCGGCACGCTCGGCCCGGGCGCGCTGTTCACCCCCGCCGCCGACGGCCCCAACCCGGCACGCCGCTTCGGCCGCAACAATTACGGCGACGTCTGGGTCGTCGCCACCGCGAAGACCGAGAAGGACCGCTTCGGCCAGCCGCTGACCGCGCGCGCCTATCTGGTGGTGGCGGTGCCGTCCTACCAACGCTGGGATCAACCGGAGGTCGCGCAATGACCGTGATGCTGTCGCACCGCTATCGCGCCGGCGAATATCGCTCCTTCGCCGCCGCCGACGCGCGTTTCATCTATGTCGTCGGCGCCGGATCGATCTTCCAGCTGGATGCCGCCGCCGCGCAGGTGCTGGATCTGCTGGAGGACGGCGCCGCCGACCATGCCGATCTGGTCCGCGCGCTCGGCGATCGCGGCATGCCCGCCGCCGATGCGGACGAGCTGGTCCGCGAACTGCGCTTCGCCGGGGTGATCCTCAGCGACCAGGCGGCCTATACCCCCGCCCCCGCGCCCGATCATCCGCCCGCCGACTTCCCGTTGCAGGCGCTGGTCCTCAACATCACCAACCAGTGCAACCTGGCCTGCACCTATTGCTACGAATTCGGCGCGGACAAGATCGCGACGCCGCAGGGCAAGAAGAAATACATGTCGATCGATACCGCACGGGAATCGGTCGACCTGCTGATCGCGCAGTCGGCGGGGCGCAAGGGGGTGCACATCACTTTCTTCGGCGGCGAAACGCTGATGAACTTCCCGCTGCTCAAGGACGTGGTCGCCTATGCCACCGATCGCGCGCGCCAGGCGGGCAAGACCGTGGGGTTCAGCCTGACCACCAACGCGACGCTGCTGACGCCCGCGATCATCCAGTTCCTGTCCGACAACGAAATCGGCGTCACCGTCAGCATGGACGGCCCGCCCGATCTTCAGGACAGGCATCGCGTCTACAAGAGCGGCAAGGGCAGCTACGCCGTGGTCGAGCCGCGGCTGCGCGCGCTGATCGCGGGGCACCGCACCCGCGCGATCACCGCGCGCGTCACGCTGAGCGACGGGGTCACCGACGTGCTGCGCATCTATCGCCACCTGAAGGACGATCTGGGCTTTCACGAGGTCGGCTTCGCGCCCGTCACCAGCGGCGATGCGCGCAGCTATTCGCTCGCCGCCGGGGAAATGGACGGCGTGCTCGCGCAATTCCACCTGCTCGCCGACGAATGGCTGGAACATGCCATCGCCGGGCGCTCGCATGGCTTCTCGAACGTCAGCGAAACGATCAGCGAGCTGATCCAGGGCGTCCACAAATCGCATCCGTGCGGTGCCGGGCTGGGGCTGCTCGGGGTCAGCCCGTCGGGCGACCTGTCGCCCTGCCACCGCTTCACCGATGCCGACACCCACACGATGGGCCATGTGTCGAGCGGGATCGACCGCGAGCGACAGCGCGATTTCCTGGCGCGCGGGCATGTCGATGCGAAATACGAATGCCAGAGCTGCTGGGCGCGGCCGTTGTGCGCGGGCGGGTGCCATCACGAAGCGTTCGTGCGCTACGGCGATACCGGCCACGCGAACCTCCATTATTGCGACTGGATCCGCGAATGGACCGACCGCTGCCTGCGCATCTACGGCGAACTGGCGGTGAAGAACCCGGCCTTCCTCGAACGCTTCGCTCAACGAAAGGCGCTGTCATGAAGCATCTTCGTCCGCTCAACAAAAAGGCCGCGCGGATCGACGAAGCCGCATCGCTGCTGGAAGAGGACGTGGTCGCCCTGCAGCAGCAACCGCGCCCGCACGTCCCGATGGGCTGTTCGCTCGCCTTCTCGCCCGGTTGGGAAGTCGATGCCGGCGGCGGCACCGCGGGGCTGTGCCAGCCGGTCGAACGCGACATCTACGATTGCTACGTCACCTGTTTCTGGCCGGTGCAGGTGCCCGATCACGTCAATTACTCGCCCGACTGGGCCAGCAATTGCGCGGTCGCGACCAAGGACTGGCGCAACCTCGACCTCGTCTTCCCGTGATCGCGTGATCGCCGCGCCGCTTGTCCTCCCGTTCAGGATGCACCGCCCGATGACCATGGTTCGCACCGCCGCGGCGCTCTGCGCCTCCCTCGCCGCCGCCCTCCTGCTGCCCGCGGCATCGTCCGCCGGCACGCTCTACATGGGCGGCTATCCCAATGTCCTGCTGCTGTTCGACGAAGCCACCGGACAGGTCACGCGCCGCATCCCGCTCGCCACCGGGCTGCCGACCGGGCTGCACGAATCGGCGGATCGCAAGCGCATCTACGTCTCCACGATCACCACCGGCGGGATCGAGACCTATGACGTGGCGAACGGGCGCATCACCGACAGCTTCAGCCTGAACACGCCGACGACGAGATACCGTTTCTACGGCGGGGTCACCGATGCGGCGGGCCGCTATTTCTACACCGTCGCCGAACGCATCGACAAGGATGTCGACCGCTATCGCATCGGCAAGCCGCAATATACCGTCGTCGATCTGAAACTGCACAAGGTCGTGCGCGCGGTCGACATGGCGGCGGAGGACGATACGCCCGGCGTGCCCTATCGCGCCGCCTATGCGATCTCTCCCGACGCGCGCTTCCTGTACGTGTTTCGCGACAAGGTGATCGTCGTCGCGACCGCCGATCTCAAGGCGGTGGAGCGGTTCGACCTGGCCAAGTCCGATCTGGGCGGGTTCGAAAACGTCATGTTCTTTGGCGGGGTGGGGGCGCTGCGTTCGCCGACGCAGTTCGTGTCGCTGTTCAACGCCGCCGACCCTTACGTCCACAACAAGGTGTTCGGGGTGGCGCGCTTCGACCTGACGTCGCGCCGCTTCACCTTCGCGCCGATCGGCCCGGCCTCGGCGCTGCTCGCCGGGCTGGAGGTCACGCCCGACGGAAAGCACGGCTATACCGTCGCGACGACGGGGACGCTCGGCAACAAAAGGTGCGAATTCTGGCACTTCGACCTGACCACCGACAAGCTGGTGGAAACGGCGGAATTCCCGTGCCGCTCGCGCTTCCAGCTGGGCATGTCGGGCGACGGGACGAAGCTGTACATCTACGGCGCCAGCTTCGATATCGAAGTCTATGACACGAAGACGCTGAAGCTGGAGAAGACCTGGGACATCGGCAACGACGCGACGATGGCCGGGATGGTCGTCTCGCAATAACGATGGCGGAGGCGGCGTTCGGGGTCACGATCGCGGGGGGCGGCATCGCCGCGGCCTGTTGCGCGCATCTCCTCGCCCGTCGCGGACTGGCGGTCACCACGGCCGCATACGAACGCCGCCGCGCGCCCGCGGTGATGCTCAGCGGCGCGGCGGTGGCGCTGATCCGCGATGTGATGGACCGCGCCGATCTGTTCGTGGACGCCCCCCGGATAGCGCGGCGCATCGTCGCCTGGGGCGGCGGCGATCCGGTCGCGATGCCGCACGACGCGCTGGTCGTTGACGCCGCCGCGCTGGCGACGCTTGCCGACCTTCCCGCGTCACGCGACACCACGCCGGCCGCGATGACGATCCGCACCGATCCGCGCGCGCTCCCCGCCACGACCCGCTTCGGCGCGCGGATCGCGACCGCCGCGTCGGTGCTGCTGCGCCACGACGGTGATGCGCGCGATTGCTGGATCGAATCGCTCGACGCCGGCTGGCTGTTCCTGATTCCGTGCGGCGCGCGCACCGGCTGGCTGCTGTCGGTCGGGCTGCCGCTGGACGAAGCGTGCGACCGCAGCCGGCACGTCGCCGCGCGCATCATTCTGACCGACGAAGCGACCGCCATCTTCGATCCCGTGCCGCGGCTTGCCGTGGCGACCGGCGGGGAGGACTGGATCGGCTGCGGCTCGGCGGCGATCGCGTTCGATCCGATCGGCGGGGACGGGACCGCGCAGACGGTCCGCGCCGCGATCCTGGCCGCCGCGGTGGTCGCCGGAATCGCTTCGGGGGGCGATCGGGCGGCGCTGATCGCGCATTATGACGCGATGCTGCTGGCCACGATGCGTCGCCACCTGGCGTTATGCGTGCCGTTCTATCGTTCCGGCGGGGCCGGTCACTGGTGGCGCACCGCGCATGATGCGCTGATCCGGGGCCATGAAACGTGCACGCACCGCCTCTCGGCGATGTCCGCTCCTCGTTACGTCCTGCGCGATTTCGACCTGTTGCCCCGTTCGGACGCCGCATGACCGCGCCCGTTCCCCCGCCGGCGGTCGCCGACTGGCGCACCTATCGCCGCCTCGGACGCTATCTGCGCCCTTACGCACCGCGCCTTTTCGTCGTGCTGGCGATCAGTCTTGCCTCCACCGCGCTCAATCTGGCGCAGCCCTATCTGTCGAAATTGATGATCGACGACGCGCTGATGCGGCACGATCTGCGCATGCTGGCGATCATTTCCGGCGCGCTGCTCGGCGTGACGCTCGTCGGTTTCGTGCTCAACATGCTCGCCAGCTACCGCTATGTCGCGCTGTCCGCGGCGATGCTGTACGACATTCGCGTCGCATTGCTGCGCCATCTGCAGACGCTGTCACCGCGCTTTTTCGCCGGTTTCCGGCTCGGCGACCTCATGTCGCGCATCAACAGCGACGTCAGCGACGTGCAGCGCGTCGCCGCCGATACCCTGTTGTCCGTGCTCGGCAACGTGCTGTTCCTCTTCGGCAGCATCGCGCTGATGCTGTGGCTCAACTGGCGCCTGTTCGTCGTCGGCACCCTCCTCCTCCCCGCCTGCGTCGTCGCCTTCGTGCTGTGCCAGCGCCGCCTGACCGCGCAGACGCGCGACATGCGCGAACGCGGCGCCGATCTCGGCAGCTTCCTGGTCGACACCGTCATGGGGATGCGCACCGTCACCGCGCTGCGCGCCGGCGAACGCGAAGTGGCGCGTTTCGGCAATCACAACCGCGCCTTCGTCACCGCGATGCTGCGGATGCAGCTCACCTCCTTCGCCACCGGCGCGCTCCCCGGCACGCTCCTGACCGCCTCCACCGCCGCCGTGGTGCTGTACGGCGGCACCATGATCGTCGACGGCACCATGACGATCGGCACGCTGGTGGCGTTCATGACCTATCAGGGGCGGCTGTTCGCGCCGATCCAGGTGCTGATGGGGCTGGGTTCGGGCCTCGCCTCCACGCGCGTGTCGCTGGCCCGCATCTTCGCGCTGTTCGATACGCCCCCCGACGTCACCGACGCCAATGATGCGCACGAACTGCCGCCGATCACCCGCGACATCCGCTTCGACCATGTCGCGAAACGCCACGATCGCGACGCGGTTCTGAACGATATCGACCTCACCATTCCCGCCGGCATCTTCTGCGCGATCCTGGGGCCGAGCGGCGTCGGCAAGTCGACGCTGGCGGATCTGCTGGTCCGCTATCACGATGTCGACGCCGGGCGCATCCTGATCGACGGCACCGATATCCGCGACGTGCGGCTCGACGACCTGCGCCGGCGGATCATCCTGATCGAACAGGCACCGCACGTCTTCAACGACACGATCGCCGCGAACATCGCCTTCGGCCTCGACGCGGTCGACCCCGATCGCATCGCCGGTGCGATCCATGTCGCCGGCCTCGACACGCTGGTCGCGCGCCTGCCGCAGGGACTGGCGACCCGCACCGGCGAACGCGGCCACGCCCTCTCCGCAGGCGAACGCCAACGGGTGGCGCTGGCGCGCGCGGTGCTGCGCCGTCCCGACGTGCTGATCCTCGACGAGCCCACGTCGGCGCTGGATGAGGAGACGGAGGCGCTGGTGGCCGGGCGGCTGCGCGCGGCGATGCCCGACGTCACGCTGATCGTCATCACGCACAAACCGTCGCTGGCCGCGCGCGCCGACATGATCGTGCGCATCGCCGACGGCCTCGCGGATGTGACGCAACCAGACCTTGCCTCCGCCATATGACGCCCGCCACCGGACGCGGCATCAGCGTCGCAATCATCGATAGCGGCGTGCACCCCCGCCATCCGCACATCGACGCGGCACGGCTGGCCGGCGGCGTCGCGATCGATCGCGAGGGGCGGATCGACGACGCACCGCATGCGCTGCTCGACCGGCTGGGACACGGCACCGCCGTCACCGCCGCGATCCAGGAACGCGCGCCCGATGCCGGTCTGCTGACCGTGCGCGTCTTCCACGATGCGTTGCGGGCATCGGCCGCCGCGCTGATCGCCGCGATCCGGTGGAGCATCGCCGCGCGCGCGGACATCGTGAACCTCAGCCTGGGCTCCACCAACGCGGCGCACCGCGACGCCTTCGCCGCCGTCACTGCTGAAGCCGCTGCCGCGGGCGTGCTGATCGTCGCCGCCCGCACGGCCGGGGACGGTCCGTGCTGGCCGGGTGCCTTGCCCGACGTGCTGGGCGTGGAGCTGGACTGGGACTGTCCACGCGCGGCCTGGCGCATCGCTAGGGCGCCGAATGCGGTGCGCGCCGCGGGCTATCCCCGCCCGATCGAGGGCATCGCGCCGACGCGCAACCTGCACGGCGTCAGCTTCGCCGTCGCGCAGGTAACCGGCATCGCAACGTGTATCGCGCAACGCATCGACGCGACGGCCCCGCCGGACCGTCGCGCCGCGCTCATGTCCGCCATTCTCGCCGGCGCGGACTGAGCCGCACCGGCGACACCCGGCCTCAGAACTTCTGGCCCAGACGCATCCCGAAGAATTGCGGCTTGATCGGGAAGATGCGCGACGAACCCGAGCAGAAGGTGATCGAGCAGAAGGTATTCGTCGTCAGCTGGCCACGCTTGTCGAAGGCGTTCTGGATGAAGAAGGTCAGTGACCAATTGTCCTTCTTGATACCGGCGGAGAAATCGAAGCTGACGAACCCCTTGGTGCTGCACGCCACGCCGGGATTGGTCGTGCCGGGGCACACCAGCAGGTTGTTGTCGGACACGTTCAGGTCCTGCGTCGCACCAGTCTGGTACAGCGCCGCGCCCTGGAGGTACGTTTCGTAATCGCCCATCGCCGTGTCGTAACGGATCGACGTCGTCCCCTTGAACTTCGGCTGGCGTGGCAGGCGGGTGCCGTCGGCGGCGGCGACCTGCGGGGTCGGCGGGGCGGTATTGGGCACGAACTGTCCCAGCTGACAGCTGCTCAGCTGGGTGATCTGCTTCGTCGCGGGATCGACCGAGAAGTTGCAGAAATTGCCCTTCAGCTTGCCGTCGTTGTACGCCCCCGACGTGCTGATCGTCACCTTGCCCAACCGCAGGTCGGCGTCATATTCGACCCCCTTCACCTCGGCCTTGCCGGCGTTGCCGGTCATCCCCGCACCCTGCGCGCCGGCGACGACGACGCTATACTGGATGTTGTCCCACTTCTCGTAATAGATGGCGGCGTTGAAACGGAACATGCGGTTCCACGTCGTCTTGAAGCCCAGTTCGTAGTTGGTCAGCGTCTCAGACTTGAACGGTGCGACGTCGACCGGGCCGAGCGAGCGGATCCGTAGCGGGCGGTTGAACCCGCCGGGGCGGAAACCGGTCGAGTAATTGGCATAGACCATCTTGTCCGGCGTTATCTGCCAGTTGAGCGCCACCTTGTGCGTTTCGCCGCTCTCACTGTAGCGCCCGGTCTGGTCGGCCGCCCGGAAGTTGGTATTGAAACACTGCAGACGCTGTGCGGGCAGCGGGGTCGGGCATCCCATCGTCTTGGTAGGGACGGAATAGGACGTGACGGTGTTGGCCGCCGAGGCGGCGACCCCAGCGAACCCGACAACGGCATAATCGGTCCAGAAATAGCGGATGCCCCCGGTGATCTTCAGTGTGGGCGTGATGTTGTAATGCCCCTCCGCGAAGATCGCGGTGTCGTGGTACAGCTGGTTCTGCTCGACGATGTAATAACCGTCTTCCTTCACCGCTGGCGTACCCAGCGCCATGGTGCCCAGCGGATTGCCGTTGGGATTGATGACGTTCGTCGTGAAGGCGCCGTTGCTGATTTCGTAGAGCGCCGGAACGCCGATCAGCCCGCCGGGGACGTCGCCACCGCCGGCCTGCGTGTACCCCACGATCCGGTCGAGCCCGTGGATGGCATAATAGGTGTTCGATTCGTTCGCCTGCCGCTGGTAGAAACCGCCCAGCGTCACGTCGAAGGGCCACGTCTTCGGCGTCGTCAGCCGCACTTCCTGCGTGAATTTGTTGCGGTGCGTGTCGGCATGATAATATTGCGTCGGGTCGATCAGCTGGCACTGCTGCGCCGCGCCCGTTCCCCGGCAATTGTCGAAGAATTGAAGGTAGCTTTCGTAACCCGCGCCGAAACCGTCATAGGTGACGGTGTAATAGGTATAGTCGTTGAGCGTCTTGGTCCGCCGCTTGAAGTAGCCGGTCGCGGACACGACGTCCCAGTCACCGATATGCCCGTGGATCGACAGCGCAGCCTGATACCAGCGGTCGTCGTTGCGCGTGGGGTTGTAGTCGTGAACCTGCAAGTCGCCGACGCGCGGGTCATAGCCGAAATAGCCGCGCGCGATCTGCCGCTGTGCGGTGATCTCCGGCGTGATGTCCCACCCGTCCCACGGGCTGATGAGCAACTGCGCCCGCCCGCCATATTCGTTGATCGAATTGTAGTCGTCCTTCGCGATCGCCGAATTGTCGACGGCGAACGAGGTATTGGGGTTGTCGTCGCCCAGACTGTACACGGCCGGTCTGCCGTCGTTGAAGCGTCCGTTGTTCGGCGTGTTGTCGATATAGCCGCCGTCCTTGCGGTAATAGCCCATGGTGCGCAGCGCCATGATGCTGTTGATCGGCAGGTTCAGATATCCCTGATACTGCGCGCCGAAATCGCCCTTGCCGTATTTGTTGAGCTCCATGTCATAGCCGTATTCCAGCTTGCCCAGCTTCGGCTTGTTGGTGATGAACCGGATCGTGCCGGCCAGCGACCCCGCACCGTACAACGTACCCTGCGGCCCGGACAGCGCCTCGACGCGTTCCAGGTCGTAGACATGGATGTCGGGCACGTCGGTGCCGGTGATCGGGATGTCGTCCAGATAATAGCCGACCGACGCATAAGCGCCGCCCGCTGGCACGATGCCGCGAAAGAACGCCGTGTTGCGCCCAGGCCCGATCCCTGCGAACGACACCGACGGCATCAGCGTGGCAAGGTCGCTCAACCCCTTGACCTGGCGCTGCTCCATCTTCTCGGCGCCCAGCGCCTGCATGGAGATCGGTACGGTCTGCACGCTTTCCGCGCGGCGCGTCGCGGTGACGACGATCTCGCCCAGCCCGGCGTCCTCCTGCGCCATGGCGGCCGGCTCCGAACTGGTCTGCGCCGAAGCGGCAGCGGCGAAAGCAATCGGCGTCAGAAAGGTGGTCGCGCCCAGAGCGCAAAAATGCGCGGCACGTGAACGACAACGAATGGCCATGCGTAAAATCCCCCGATTACGCGTTGTTTGGCCTCTCCGGGTGCACGTCCGTTCGGGTGTGTTCCCCGCATCGGATCTCTTGCCTTGTCACCACCTGCGCTGTCAGCGAAACCCGCCCCGACTGCGGCGTACAGAAGCCCCTTCCCTCACGCGCGAAGCGCGGAGGGTTGCCGATGATCGCCCGTGGTGCCGTTCCCCTGCAGGACGATTCGCCGTCGTCGTAACCAGAACGACCGTCCTAGATTCGGATACTGCCGATCATGACGCCGCTGTCAAGCAGGGTTTTTGGAACAGCCGGCAACGGCGATGCCCCCTCGACCGATCGTCATTTCCGACCTAGGTTTTGTGCACGTGCTCACACCGGGGGGTTATGGGAAACGTAGTGCCAAGCGCAGCGGACGGCATGCGCGACGAACTGGCCCGTGCCGGCGCGTCGCTGGACGATCGCCCCAATCAGGCACTGGCGCGCGCCGAAGCGGTGCTGCGCCGCGCACCGGGGTTTCCTCCCGCCGAACTGCTTGCCTGCCAGGCGCTGCGCCGGCTCGGCCGGGCGCGCGCGGCACTGCCGCGGCTCGAGATTCTCGCGCGCCCGCAGCCGGCGGTTCCGGCCTTGTGGTGGGAATTGGCGCATGTCGCGATCGAACTGGGCGACGATCATCGCGCGATCGATGCACTGGAACGACTGACGCGGCAGCAGCCCGCGATCGCCGAGGGCTGGTTCCTGCTGGCTGGCGCACTGCGCCGCGTCGGGCGCGAGCAGGACGCTTGGCGCGCCGACCTGTCCGCCGTTCACGCGGCCTCGCGCGACCCGGAACTGATCGATGCGGCCGTCGCGATGCACGACGGCCGGCTGGACGAAGCGCGTACGCGGCTGGAACGCCGCGCCGCACGGCAACCCGACGATCCCGTCGCGACCCGCCTGCTGGGCGAGATCATCTGGCGCGAGGGCGATATCGCCGCTGCGCTGGTGCTGGTCGAACGCGCGGTCGCGGCGGCCCCCGGCTTCGATCTGGCGCGGGACTTCCTCGTCCGGCTGCTGTTGCAGGGCAACCGGCTGGAAGAGGCGCTGAGCCACGCCGACATTCTGGCCGGATCGCCGATGAAAGCGCCCGGGCACGAACTGCTCAAGGCGTCCGTACTCGTACGGCTCGGCGACCAGGAAGCGGCGGGCGCGATCTATGAGCGGCTGCTGGACCAACAGCCGGAGCAACCGCAGGTATGGCAAAACCTGGGGCATGTACGGAAGACGCTGGGGCGACAGGCCGCGGCGATCGACGCCTATCGCCGCGCGGTGGCGTTGCAGCCGACCATGGGGGAAGCGTGGTGGAGCCTCGCCAACCTGAAGACGGTGCGGCTCGACGCGGCAGACATAACGGCGATGCGCGGCGCGCTCGACACGCTGGCGCGCGACGCTGCGGCGCAGGGGGAGGATGTCTTCCACCTGCACTTTTCGCTGGGCAAGGCGCTGGAGGATGCGGGCGATCATGCCGCCGCCTTCGATCACTATGACCGCGGCAACCGCCTGCGGCGCGCGATGATCGCGCATGATGCCGACGATTTCAGTGCCGAGGTCGCGGCCGCCACCGCTACCTTCACCGCGCCGTTCCTGGCGACGATCGGCGACGGGGGCTGTCCGGCCCCCGATCCGATCTTCATCGTCGGATTGCCGCGCTCCGGCTCGACGCTGGTCGAACAGATATTGTCCAGCCACAGCCAGGTGGAAGGGACGATGGAACTGCCCGACATGATGATGATCGCCGGCCGGTTGCAGGCGCGCGTCGATGACGGCGAGTTTCCCGATTTCCGTGCGATGATCGCATCATTGTCCGCCGCCGATCGCACGCGGTTGGGGGAGGAGTATCTGGAGCGCACGCGCGTCCACCGGCGCACCGACCGCCCGCTGTTCATCGACAAGATGCCCAACAACTGGCAGCATGTCGGACTGATCGGAATGATCCTGCCCAACGCGCGCGTCATCGATGCGCGCCGCCATCCGATCGCCTGCTGCTTTTCGGGCTGGAAGCAGCATTTCGCACGCGGACAGTCGTTCAGCTACGACCTGACCGACATCGCCCGCTATTATCGCGATTACGTGGCGCATATGGTGGCCTATGACGTCGCGGCGCCCGGGCGCGTCCATCGCGTCATCTACGAACGGATGGTGCAGGATACGCCGGGTGAGGTCGACCGGCTGCTCGCCTATCTGGGACTGTCGTTCGAACCGGCGTGCCTTTCCTTCTGGCAGAACGACCGGGCGGTGCGCACCGCGAGTTCCGAACAGGTACGGCGCCCGATCTTCACCGACGCGGTCGATCACTGGCGCCACTATGAGACGATGCTGGCGCCACTGTTCGCGGTGCTGGGGCCGATCGCCGATTGCTACCCCGATGTGCCGGCAGCGATCGCCGCCGGCCCTGCGATCACTTGCGCAGCGACACCAGATAGTTGACCACCGCGGCACGATCCGCGGGGTTGGCGATCGCGATCGCCATGCGCGTCCCCGGCACCAGCTTGGCGGGCGCCTGAAGGAACTTGTCGAGCGTCGCCTTGTCCCATTTCAGGTTGGAGGCGCGCAGCGCCGAGGAATAGAGGAAGTCGGTGCTGGCCGCCTTGCGACCGCCCACACCGGCAAGATTGGGTCCAAGGCCGGCGCGGGCGCCGGGGGTCGTCACGTGGCACATCTGGCACCGCTGGCGAAAGATCGTGCCACCATCCGCCTGCGCCGATGCCGGGCTGGCCACGAAAGCCAGCGGCACCAGCACCACACCGATACGCATGGCAGTAAAGAACTTCGTCATCGCGCGCCCCCGAAATGATCCGCGCCATGCTGCGCGGCACAATCATGACGATCGTCCAATATTATGCGTCGGCGGCTCGCGCAATCGCTATCTGACGCACCGCGCCGTCATGCCTGCCTGTTGCAGGCGCCAGATGAGCTGGTCCAGCCGGTCTTGTCCGAAAAAAGGTTCGTCTTGAAACGCCATCAGCGGCACCCCGTAATGGCCGGCGGCACGCTGATCGACCTCGTTCGCGACGATCGCCGCCGCCAGCCGCTCGCCTTCCGTCGCAACCACGGCGTCCATCTCCGCCAGATCGAAACCCAGCGGCGCGACCGCGCGTGCCAGATGGTCGCCGACATGCCAGTCGTCGGTGCCGCCGTCCCACAACAGCCGGCTGACCGCCGCGGCGAAGGCGACGCCGGCCCCGCGCTCGCACGCCAGTTGCCCCAGCCGGCTGAGACGGTGGATGTACGGCTGTTCGGCCGGATAGGTGCGCGTGGCGCGATCCATCACCACCGGGTCCGGGCGCGGCCAGCGGAACGGCATCCCCAGGAACTCGGCGGTGCGCAGCGTGTCGCGCAGCAGATAGCCGGTCCACAGCGGATCGGCGTTGCTGAAGAACGACGCCTGCCGCACCGCGATCGGGCGCACGATCCGCATCCGACACGCCACGTCGTGATCGCGCAGCAACGCCTCCAGCCGCGGCATCAGGAGATAACTGTAGGGCGAACGGAACGACCAGAAGCAATCGAACGACAGCATCGCGGCACCTCTCCTGTTTGGCATCAGCGGTCACGGCAATCGGCGGCGCTGTCAATGACGGCGCATGCGGGTCAGGCCGCCAGCAAACGGGCGGCACACATCTGGACATGTTCGGCGATCAGCTTGAACGCGGTGTGCATCGGCGATTGCCGGCGCCACGCGATCGCGATCGAACGATAGGCCTGCCACCCCTGCACGTCGAGGACCTGCACCCCCGTCGCCCCACCGATCGTGGAGCGCAGGTACAGGCCCGGCAGCAGCGCCAACCCCAGGCCGCTTGCCACCATCTGGTGCAGGCTGCCCAGGCTGGTGCCGGTATAGTCGGGGGCGATTGTCATCCCATAGGCTGCGGCGATATCGCCCGCCTGCCGCGCCAGATGGTGGCGCGGATCCAGCGTCAGCAGCGGACTGCCCGCCAGACCGTCGCGCGTCACGACATCGTCCGCCCCCAGCGGATGGTCCAGCGCCGCGACCAGGTGCAGCGGTTCGCGGAACAGCGGCTCGATCACCAGATCGTCCCCCGCCATGGGCAGGGGGCCCAGCACGACGTCGATGTTCCCGCGCGACAGCTCCAGCATCTGTTCGTCGGGAATGCCTTCTCGCACATGCAGGCGCAGCCGGGGGGCGTTGCGATGCAGGTCGGCGATGATCGGCGACAGCAGATACGGGCCGAGCGTGGGCGTCGTGCCTAGTTTCAGCGTCCCGGTCAGGCTGTCCGACGATCCCGACGCCAGCGCAACGATATCGCGCGCGTCAGTAAGCATCCGGCGCGCGGTGGACACGATGCTGCGACCGACCGGGGTCAGCACAGCGCCCGCGGTGCTGCGTTCCAGCAGCGTGATTCCCAGCCGCTCCTCCAGCGCGCGGATCTGCTGGCTCAGCGTCGGTTGCGACACGTTGGCGACACGCGCGGCCATCGCGAAGGAGCCGGTATCGGCAACCGTGACGAGATACTCGAGCTGACGCAGCGTAGGCATAATGGGATATAGCCCCTGCCTATAGCCAGGACGCAAGCATTCCGATTGGCCTTGTCACGCGGAACGCTGTAGCGCTTCGGTATCGCTACGATGCCGGAACGCCGGCCCGCGGCAGGCGGGCGGCGCGGATTGCGGTAGCGGCGGCGATGATCGAGGCGGATTGGGAGCACGCGGTGGCGGCGAAGCGACTGGGTTTTCGGGACGCGGCGGCGTGGCTGTCGCAGATCATCGGTCCTGACGCCGCCTATGTGCGGCTCGGCATCGTCTATACCGTCGCGATCAGCCTTCTGTCGCTGGCCACGCCGATCTCCGTTCAGTTGCTGATCAACAGCGTCGCGAACACCGCGATGCCGGCGCCGTTATGGGCGTTGTCCGCGGTGCTGCTGCTCCTGCTGCTGCTGGTTGCGGGGCTGAGCGCGCTGCGCGTCTGGATCATGGCGGCGTTCGAACGGCGTGTCTTCGCGCGCGTCGTCGCCGAAGTGACCGTGCGGGCGGTCCATGCGCAGGATCCGTTCTTCACCGATGCCAAGCGCGGCGACCTGTTCAACCGCTATTTCGATCTGGTGGTGATCCAGAAGGCGGTGCCCAGCCTGGTCATCGGCGGCTTTACGATCGTGTTGCAGGCGGTCGTCGGGCTGACGATCACCAGTTTCTACCACCCGTTCTTCCTGGCCTTCAACGTCGTGCTGGTGGCGGCGGTGCTGCTGGTGTGGCTGATCTGGCAACCGGGCGCGATCACCGGAGCCGTGGCGATGAGCCATGCCAAGCACAACGCCGCCCGCTGGCTGGAAAGCGTCGGCGGGTCGAACGGTTTCTACAAATCGTCGCGCCATCTCGACTTCGCGATGGACCGGTCGGAGGCAATGACCGCCACCTATGTCGGCGCTCACCGGCGCTACTTCCGCTACCAGTTCGCGCAGACGGTGACGTTCCTGCTGATCTACGCCTTTGCCGGCGCTGCGCTGCTGCTGCTGGGCGGCACACTGATCCTGCGCGGGCAATTGTCGCTGGGACAGCTGGTCGCGGCCGAGCTTATCCTGTCGGGCGTGTTCTACGGCATCTCGCAGCTCGGCTGGTATCTCGACACCTTCTACGATCTGGTCGCCAGTGCGGAGGAAATGTCGCTGCTGTTCGCGATCCCGCAGGAACCGAACGTGCGCGGCGAAGGCGGGCCGCGTGACGGCGCGGTGGCGTTGACCGATCTGGTGCTTGACGGCGCGCGCTACAATCTGACGCTGGCGGCGGGCGAGCAGCTGGTCACCGTCGCGGAACCGGGCGCCGAGCATCGGCTGGCACGCCTGCTGAAACGGCATGTCCATCCCGAACGCGGGCTGATCCGGATCGGCGGTGCCGATCTGGGCGCGCTGGACATGTATCACCTGCGCTCGGACGTGATGGTGCTCGAACGCTCGACCATCGTCGAGGTGACGATCCGCGAGTATCTCAGCCTCGCCTCGGGAAGCCGCTCGGGCGAGGCGATGGACGCCCTCGCCGCGGTCGGGCTGGAACGCCGGCTCGCCAGCCTGCCCCTCGGCCTCGACACGCCGCTCGGCTCGTCCGGCTATCCGCTCAGCATCGGCGAGACGATGGCGTTGAAACTCGCCAATGCGTTGCTGGTACGCCCCAAATTGCTGCTGCTGGGCCAGGTTTTCGACCTGTTGCCGGCCCATCGGCTGCGCGATGCGCTGCGCCTGCTGAAGGCGCATGGCACCACGACACTGCTGTTCACCGGACGTCCCGAAGATCTCGAACTGGACGGTTTCCTTCACCTCGGCCTGGCCGAGCAGCGCCGCTTCACGAACCTGGCCGATCTGACGGCGGCCGTCCGCCAGGGGAGCACCGATGTCGTATCAGCCTGAACATCTGACGCATTTTCGCACCCTCGCCACGCTGCGCCCGCCGCGCGTCGGCGTCGCGATCGCGTGGCTGGTGACGGTCGGCATCGCCGCTGCGGCCGCCATCCTGTTCCTGGTCCCGTGGCTGCAGACCGCGCAGGGGCGCGGACAGGTCGTCGCGCTCGATCCGGGCGACCGCGCGCAGGACGTCACCGCATTGGTGCCGGGGCGCGTCGAACGCTGGTACGTCCATGACGGCCAGCATGTGAACCGCGGCGATCCGATCGCGCGCGTCGTCGATCTCGACCCCAATCTGCTCTCCCGTCTCGCCGCCGAACGCGCGCAGGTGGAGGCGGAGATCGCCGCGGTGCGCCAGTCGCAGGCGGTCGCCGCGATCGACGTCGGCCGTACCCGCCAGCTGCTTGCCGAGGGGCTGGCGGCGCGCCGCGATTTCGAACAGGCGCAGATCAAGGTCGCGGACGCCAGTGCCAAGCTGGCGGAATCGCGCGCGAAGCTGAACCGCATCGACGTGCAGCTCAACCGTCAGTCCGCTCAGCTGGTCCGCGCGCCACGCGACGGCCGCATCCAGAACCTGAACGCCGCCGCCGGCGGTGCGCTGGTTTCCGCCGGCACCACGCTGGCGGTGATCGCCCCCGAACGGGTCGAACGCGCGGTGGAGCTGCTGATCGATGGCCGCGACGTGCCGCTGCTGCGCCCGGGCCGCCCGGTGCGGCTGGAATTCGAGGGCTGGCCCGCCATCCAGTTCAGCGGCTGGCCCTCGGTCGCCTATGGCTTCTTCGACGGGCGGGTCCGCACGATCGACCCCAATGCCAATGCGCAGGGGCTGTTCCGCATCCTGGTCGAGCCGATGCCCGGCAAGCCCGCCTGGCCCGGCCCGCGCTACGTCCGGCTGGGCGGCAAGGTCTATGGCTGGGTGCAGGGGGAGACGGTGACGGTCGGCTACGAACTGTGGCGCCAGCTGAACGACTTCCCGCTCGAATTCGGGCAGGTGACCACCGACAAGGCGTCGGGCGGGGCCGCCGGCGCGAAGGAAGAGGACAGCGGCAAGATCGCGGCGAAGGCGGGCAAGCCGAAATGATCCGTGGGCTCCTCCTCGCCTCCGCGCTGCTCGCCGCTCCGGCGGTCGCCGCCCCCGCGCGCGCGCAGACGCCGGCGGCCGCGCCGTTGACGCTTGACGAAGTGTTGCGCTCGTCCGCCCGCGCCGCACCGCAGATCGTCGAGGCACTGGCCAAGGTCCGCTCGGCCGAGGGACGCGCACTGACCGCCGACGGCGCGTTCGATACCGTATTCGACGTGGAAGGCCGATCGCGGGCGCTGGGCTATTACGACGGCACCGTTGCCAGCGCCCGCGCGACCCGCCCGCTGACGGGCAACGGCGGCTATGTCTATGGCGGCTATCGCGTCAGCCGCGGCGGCTTTCCGGTGTACGAGGACGAGAATTACACCAATCGGCTGGGCGAGGTGAAGGTCGGCGCGCTCTATTCGCTGCTGCGCGACCGGCTGGTGGACGAACGCCGCACCCGCCGCACGCTGGCGTCGGGCGATATCGACATCGCGCGCTTCGAACGCGAGGCGGTGGCGATCGGGGTGCAGCGGCGCGCGATCGACGCCTACCAGTCCTGGGTCGCCGCCGGGCTGCGGCTGCGCGCCTATCGCGACCTGCTGGAATTATCGGAAAGCCGCCGCGGCGGGCTGTCGCGGCAGGTGCAGCTGGGCGCGCGGCCCGACATCCTGCTGGCGGAAAACGACCAGAATCTCGTCCGCCGCCGTGCGCTGGTGGTGCGTGCCGAGGGCGATTTCGCGGCGGCGGCCAATGCCCTGTCGCTCTACTTCCGCGACGATGCAGGGGAGCCGGTGATCGTCGGGCCGGAACGGCTGCCGCGCGATGCCGGCGCGCTGTCGGGCGTAATGGTGGCCAATGTCGCCGACTATGCGCAGCGCCGCCCCGACCTTCAGGTGCTGCTGGCGCGGATCGACCAGGGTTCGGCGCGGCTGGGGCTGGCGCAGAACGACCTGCGCCCGCGGTTCGACCTGCGCGGGGAACTGGGCAAGGACGTCGGCCCGGTCGGGCTGGGGGGCCCGTCGCGCACCCCGTTGGAAGGGGCGATCGGCTTCCGCTTCTCCATGCCGCTGCAGAACCGCGCCGCGAAAGGCCGCATGGCGGAAGCCCGGGCGGAGATGGATGCGCTGTCGGCGCGCAGCCGCTTCTTGCGCGACCAGATCGCCGTCGAGGTGGAGGGGATCAGCATCAATGTCGGCGCGGCCGAGCGGCTGGCCGAGATCGCCGAACAGGAACGCCAACTGGCCGAACGCCTCGCCGCCGCGGAACGCCGCCGCTTCGAACTCGGCTCCAGCGACTTCTTCCTGGTGAACCAGCGCGAGGAAACCGCCAACGACGCGCGCGTACGGCTGATCGACGCGCAGACCCGCATCGCCGCGGCACGCGCCGAACTGGCCGCCGCGACCGCGGATCGCGCGGCTCTGGGCCTGGACCGCTAGCGGCGTCAGTACACCGGCGCGAGCACGCGCACGGCGCGGTGCGGCGTGCCAGTGTCGATCGCACGGCACGTCGCCGGGCTGACATGGACGGTGCAAAGCGCCGCCACCGCCTCGCGGTGCGTGACCACGATCAGGCCCTGGCCAGTGCGAGCCAGCCGCTGCGTCAGCCGCTCGACCACCGCGCGTTCAGTCGGCGCGTCCAGCGCCTCGGTCGGCTCGTCCAGCAACAGCCACGGCGCGCGCGACAGATAGGCGCGCGCCAGCGACAGCCGCCGCCGCTCCCCGCCGGACAGCTGCTCGCCATTCTCGCCGATCCAGCTGTCCAGCCCGTGCGGCAGCGCGCGCACCACGCCCACCAGACACGCCGCGTCCAGTGCGTCCCACAACGCACGCTCGGCGGCGTCGGGGTCGGCCAGCAGCAGGTTGTCGCGCACCGTGCCCGCCAGCAATTGCGCATCCTGCGGCGCCCAGGCGAAGGTCGCGCGCAG
>NZ_LSJO01000674.1:0-11485 GCF_001556735.1 Sphingomonas sp. CCH9-F2
GGTCGCCGCCGATCCAGGCATAGACGCGGATACGGTCGCGCACCCGCCCGCCCAGCAGGTCCGACACCGGCACGCCCAGCGCCCGTCCGCGCAGATCCCACAGCGCCTGGTCGACGCCCGAGATCGCCGACATCAACACCGGCCCGCCGCGATAGAAGCCCATCCGGTACAGCGTCTGCCACGCATCCTCGATCCGGTGTGCATCGGTGCCGATCAACCGATCGCGCACCGCCTCCAGCGCGCCGGCGACCGCCTCGGCATGGCCCTCCAGGCTGGCCTCGCCCCAGCCGACCGCGCCGTCGGCGGTTTCGACGCGGACGAACAGCCAGCGCGGAGGGACCAGAAAATGCTCGATCTTCGCGATCGGCGACATGGGCCGGGTCATCGACGTCTACGCTCCCTCTGGCGGGCGATGCGCAGCGCCGGCAGCCGCCCGGTCTGGCGCAGCCGGTCCGCGACCACCGCCAGCAACAGGATGCCGCCGCGCACCACATATTGATAGAAAGTCGGTACGTTCATCAGGTTGAGCGCATTTTGCGCCGCGCCCATGATGAACACGCCGACGACCACGCCGGCCACCGTCGCGACGCCCCCCGACAGCGACACGCCGCCCAGCACGCAGGCGGAAATCACCGCCAGTTCCAGCCCGATGCTGGTGTTCGGCTGCCCGCTGGTGATCCGCGCCGCCAGCACGATGCCCGCGACCGCCGCGACCAGCCCCTGCAGCGCGAACACGGTGATCCGCACCCGCGTGATCGGGATGCCCGCCAGCCGCGCGGCCTCCGGATTGCCGCCGATCGCCAGGATGTTGCGCCCGAACACGGTGCGGTTCAGCAGCACGCCGAACAGCGCGAAACTGGCCGCCATGATCCAGATCGGCCAGCCGATACCCAGCATCCCCCCCGATCCCAGCGCATAGAAACGCTGCGCGGGGATGGCGACGCTTTCGCCGCCCGACGTCAGGAACGCCAGCCCGCGCACCATCTCCATCGTCGCCAGCGTGACGATCAGCGAATTGACCTGCAATCCGGCCACCAGCACGCCGTTGAACAGCCCGACCGCCGCGCCGCCCGCCAGCGCGGCGGCGACGCCCAGCGCGACGCTGCCGGTCGCGTTCATCGTCACGGCCGCCAGCACGCCGGCAAAGGCGACGGTGGAGCCGACCGACAGGTCGACCTCCCGCATCGCCAGCACCAGCATCATCGTCGCCGCGATCGTGCCGACCAGCGTCACCGACAGCAGCAGCCCCTGCGCGTTGCGCAGACTCAGGAAATCGGGAACCAGCCAGCCGAGCAAGGCGACCAGCACAATCAGCGCCAGCAGCGGCCCGGCACGGGAAAGAAGCAAGGATGGCGTCATGCGGGGATCACGTCCCTGTCTGAAGAGGAGGAAGTGGAGGCAGCCTGCGGCAGCGCCAGCCGCATCAGCACGTCGGCGCTCGCCTCCGCACGCGGGACGATGCCGGCCACGGATCCTTCGCGCATCACCACGATCCGGTCGGCGACGCCCAGCACCTCGGCCATGTCGGACGAGGCGAACAGCACCGCGCCGCCCGCCTCGGCGAAACCGTACATCCGCTCGTAGATCTCGCTGCGCGCGCCCACGTCGATGCCGCGCGTCGGCTCGTCCAGCATCAGGATGCGCGCCTGCGCCATCAGCCAGCGGCCGATCACCGCCTTCTGCTGGTTGCCGCCGGACAGGGTCGCGATCGGCGTTGCCGGGCTGGCGGTCTTGACGCGCATCGTCTCGATGATATCGCGCGCGCCGCTCGCCTCGGCATGCGGGCGCAGCCACGGCGAGGCGCCGCGCCGGTTGCGCCAGCCAATCGCGATATTTTCCTGCACCGCGGCCAGCGGGATGATCCCGGCATCCTTGCGGTCTTCGGGGCACAACCCCAGTCCCGCGGCGATCGCGGCGCGCGGATCGCCCGGCACCAGCCGCTCGCCCCGGCACATCACCTCACCGCCGGTGCGAGGCACGGCGCCGTACAGCAGCCGGAACAGCTCCGACCGCCCCGCACCGACCAGCCCGAAGAAGCCCAGTATCTCGCCATCCGCGACTGCGAACGACACCGGCTGGCGCAGCCCCGCGCCGGTCACGCTTTCGGCCCGCAGCGCGGCCGCGCCCGTTGCCCGCGCGCGATAGCCGTAGATGTCGGCGATCGACCGTCCCGCCATCGCGGTGACGATCCGGTCGGCGTCCGCCGGGCCGACCGGCGTGATATCGGTGACGTGCCGCCCGTCGCGCAGCACCGTCGCGCTGTCCGCCAGCGCATAGATCTCCTCCATGCGGTGGCTGACGTACAGGATCGCGGCACCGTCGCGGCGCAGTTCGTCGATGATCGCCAGCAGCCGGTCGGTCTCGCGCGCGCTCAGCGAACTGGTCGGCTCGTCGAAGGCGATGATCCGCGCCTCGCGCAGCAGCGCGCGGCCGATCTCCACCATCTGCCGCTGGCCGATCGACAGCGCGCGCACCGGCGTCGCCGGGTCGATCGCCTCGCCTAGCCGCGCCAGCACCGCACGCGCCCGCTCATGCAGTTCGGCATGGCGGACCCACCCGCCGCGCGCCGGCAACGCGCCCAGCAGCAGGTTCTCCGCCACCGTCAGATCGGGCACCAGCTGCAATTCCTGGTGGATGATCGCCACGCCCGCGTCCTGCGCCGCGCGCGGCCGGTCGAACCGGCACGCGAAGCCGTCGATCGCCAGCGTGCCGCAATCGGGCTGGTACTGGCCCGACAGGATCTTCAGCAGCGTCGATTTCCCCGCGCCATTCTCGCCGACCAGCGCGCGCACCTCGCCCGCCGCGACGGTGAAGCTGACGTCGTCCAGCGCGACGACACCGGGAAAGCTCTTGCCGACATGGTCGAAGGCCAGCCGCGCGGTCATGCCGCCGCCTCACGGGCCAGCGTGGCGCGCATCGTCGCGCGGGTCATCAGCGTGCCGCTGGTCAGCGTCAGCGCCGCAGGCGCGCGCGCGTCGCGGATCCACGCGAACATCGCCGCCGCGGTGTCGTACCCGTGGCGCCGCGCGCTCAGCAGCACGGTCGCGAAGAAGCCGGTCGGCACCGGCTTGGACAATTCGGCGATCGCCGCCTCCGATCCGCCGATGCCGATGCCGATCACCGCCGCCGGCGCGATGCGCAGCCCCTCCGCCGCGCGCACGCCCCCCACGACCGTCTCGTCGTTGAGGCCCAGAACGATCCAGCGATCGATATCGGCATGCGCGGTCAGGATGGGGGCCGCCGCGGTGAACGCGCCTTCGGTATCGGTGGTCCGCTGCGGCGCGTCGAACACGCGCACGAAACCGCGCGTGCGCAGCGCCGTCACCGCCCCGCCGGTGCGCTCGCGCCCGGTGTCCAGGCTGTCATAGGCGATCCGCAGAATCCCGGTCCGCTCCCCCGACCAGCCGCGCCGCACCGCCTCGTCCGCGGCGGCATTGCCCGCAACCCGCCCGATCGCATCGGCGGAGATGCCGACATGCGGAATGGCGGCGATCGGCGCGCCGTCCGGGCCGATCAGCCGGTCGTCCACCGACATCACCTTCATCCCGCTATGCGCCGCAAACCCTGCGATCGCCGGGCCGAGCCGTGGATCGGGGGTACAGATCACGAATCCGCCGGCATAGCGCGCGTACAGGGTCCACAGCGCCGACAGCACGCGGTCGCCATCCTCCGCACCGATCGCGATCAGCGAAAAGCCCAGGTCGCGCGCCGCGGCGCGGGCGAAGCGCCATTCGTCCTGGAACCATTGTTCCTGCGGCATCTTCACGACGAAGCCGATGCGCACGCCGCGTGGCTGCGTGACGCGCGGCGTGCAACCGCCCAGCGCCGCGATGCCGGCGACCGACGACAGACCGCCGAGCAGGGTTCTGCGCCCGGTCACCCCCTCCGCCATGTCGCCCTCCCCATAACCACTTGGCCCCTGCATAATATCATACTTATTACAGGGGAAGCGCAAATTTGCGTTGGATCGACGATTGGCCTTCGCGCCACAGGTCGGATATGTAGCAACAATGACGATCCCGACTGCGGCCACCATCGGCCACGCCCCCTCCGACGGCCGCAACCTGACGGCGACGATCGTCAACGACCTGGGCCATGCGATCGTCACGCAAAGCTATCGCGCGGGGGCGCCGTTCCCGACCGAGGCGGAGTTGTGCGAACGCTTCAACGCCAGCCGCCCGGTCCTGCGCGAAGCGGTGAAGATGCTGACCGCCAAGGGGCTGCTGGTCGGGCGCAAGCGCGCGGGCACGATCGTCCAGCCGGAGGAGCGGTGGAACCTGCTCGACCCCGACGTCCTGCGCTGGATGCTGCAACGCGATTTCTCGATCGACCTGCTGATCGACTTCACCGACATCCGCCTGGCGATCGAACCGCGCGCCGCGACGCTGGCGTCCCATTCCGCCACCGGGCAGCAGCGCGCGCGCATCCTGGCGGCGATCGACCGGATGATCGCCGCCGATCGCGGCGAGGAAGATGCGCTGGAGGCCGATATCGCCTTTCACATTGCGGTGCTGGAGGCGAGCAACAACCGCTTCCTGCGCCAGTTCACCGACCTGACCGAGACGACGCTGCGCTTCTCGATCCGCCGCACCAACCAGTACAAGGGCGTGCCCCGCGCCAGTTCGCGCGATCACAAGCGCGTCGCCGACGCGATCGTGGAGGGCAAGGCGACGCTGGCGGGGGAGCGGATGTACGAACTGATCCACGACGCGCTGGCGCTGCTGCTGGTCGCCGGCAACCACCCGCTACGCCCCTGACGGCGCGGCGGCTCCGCGCGCTTCATCCCCCGCACGCGCCGGCCGCGGTCGCGACACGCCGTGGCGCCTCGGCGGGGCGCGGTTCGCCGGGGTGGTAGGCGATGCCCTTCACCCCATCCAGCGGCACCGGGCGCAACGTGCCGCTGGCATAGCGGTCGGCCTGGTCGTCGAAATGCGGGGAGGCCGGGTCGCCGCTCTGCCCGCCCGCCGATACCGTCCAGGCATGCGGGCCGTCGGGCGCGAATTCCACCAGCGCGACGAAGCTGTTGCCGCTGGTGCCGTAGAAGCACCGCTGCCCCGGCTGGCGCTCGACCGAGAAGGCCGCCAGCGATCCGAAATTGCCGGTCGTGAACGGCACCGGCACACTGGGGCGCCGGTCGTCGAAATGCGGGCGGATCGCACCGTCCAGCCGCTGGAACCGGTTGATCCTGCCCCAGGCGATACGCCACCCGCCATGCTCGGCGGTCATCGCCACGACCGCATCGTCCAGCGCGGCCAGCCGGTCGGCATCGACGGTGGCATTGGCCAGCCAGTCGAAGATCGTGCGGTGCGCGGCCTGCGCCTTCGGCCCCTCGCGCCGCCACAGCGCCTCGCCCCAATAGGCCGCCAGCGACATCGGCTGCGATTCCAGGCTCCAGCGCCGGTCCCATGACGACAGCAGCGCCACCGGCCCCGCCAGCCGCGCGCGCAGCGCCGCACCGGCCGGCAGCGCCTCCCACGCGCGGCGCAGCGCCGGGATCTGCTGCTCGAAGAACGGCAGGAACGGGTCGAACGCCAGGTCGCGCAGCGCCATCGCGCTGAACTTCCGCGTCCCGGTCAACAGCGCGGTGGCGTGGATGCCGCGCGGGTTCTCGCCGAACTGGTCCATGTAGCGCGGGAAGGCGGCGGCACGCGGGCTGTCGGCGCCGGCCGCGCCCCATGGCGCATTGTTGGTGTTCATCACCCACCCGCTGGCCGGCCGTACCGCCTGCGGCAATTCGCTCAGCCGGTGCAGTCCGCGCCACGCGGTCGTCGGGTCGCTGCCGTCGACCGGGCGGGTATAGTCGAACCGCGCGTCGCGCACCGGCACGAATTGCGGGTGCAGATAGGCGATCGTGCCGTCGGCGGCGGCCAGGATAGTGTTGTTCGACGAATTGGCCTTGCGATCCGACGCGTGCAGATAGGCGTCGAGCGTCGTCGCCTTGGTCCTCAGCCAGCTTTGCTCCAGCGCGGCCTGCGGCGCGTTCAGCATCGCCACCGCGATCCAGCGGCCGTTCTCCGCGCGGATCACCGGGCCGTGCCGCGTCGCCAGCGTGGTGAACGATCGCGGCGCCAGCGTTCCGTCGGGGCGGCGCACATGCAGCGTCACCGTCCGCTCCACGAACGGGCGCCATTGCGCCCCGTCGCGCCAGCGCAGCGCGCCCCCGCGCCGCGCCACCTCGACCGCGAATTCGTCGATATTGTCGACCCCGCTGGACGTGTGCATCCATCCCAGCCGGCGGTTGAACCCCTGGTAGATGAAATATTGCCCCCAGGTGGCGGCGCCATAGACGTCCAGCCCCTCGTCGCTGCGCACCTGCTGTTCCGACCGGAAGAAGAACGAGGTGTGCGGGTTGATCCACAACAGCGGGTGGCCGCTGGCGCTGCGCTGCGGCCCGATCGCGATGCCGTTCGATCCCTTGGGTTCGACCATCCGCCCCGCGTCCGTCGCGGCCGCGACCTGCGCCGCCGCGCCGCCGCGCCCGTAAAAGGCCGCGAGCGGGTCCAGCGCGACCCCGCGCTCGATATCGCCGCCGATGCTCCCTTCGGAAAAGGCGAGCGCCATCCACGGCTCGAACCGGGTCAGCCGCTGCGGGCGGACGGCGGGGTGCGTTGCCAGATAATGGTTCAGCCCCGCCGCCCAGGCCTGCATCAGCCGCCGCGACCATTCGGGGCTGCGCCGGTACGCCGCCTGCAACGCCGCCGGGTCGACGAACAGCCGCTGGCGCAGGTCCGCCCACACCGCGGCATCGCCCTCCACCTCCGCCAGCCGGCCCAGCGCGACCAGATAATTGCGCTCGATCCGCGGGAAATCGTCCTCCGCCTGGGCGTAGATCATGCCGAACACCGCATCGGCATCGCTGCGCCCGTGGACATGCGCGATGCCGGCATCGTCGCGCACGATCGTCACCGCACCGGCGTAAGGTACGGTCGCCGGCCGTGCGTCCGCCGCGCCGGTGGCACAGATCATCGCCGCCCCGAGCCACCACCGCATCACGTTTCCCCTTTTGGCCTTGCAATTAAGTCATATATAATATCATGCAGCGGTCAATCTTCCCGACGACGCCATCCAGTGAGAAGGGGCCATCGATGACTTTCCGCCTGACACCGGTCGCCATACCCGATTTCGGCACGATCGACGAACCGCCCGCGCTGCCGCCGGCGCGCTATGCCGCGCGCTGCGATGCGGCGCTGGCGGCGGCGGGCACCGACTGGCTGGTCGTCTATGCCGACCGCGAGCATATGGCGAACGTCATGTTCCTGTCGGGGTTCGAGCCGCGGTTCGAGGAAGCGCTGCTGCTGCTTGGACCCGGCGGGCGGCGGATCGTCGTCACCGGCAACGAATGCGTCCCCTACGCGGAGCGCGCGCCGCTGCCGGGGCTGACGGTGCGGCTGGCGCAGACGATGAGCCTGCTGGGCCAGGACCGCACCGTCGCCCCGCGGCTGACCGATGTGCTGCGCGACGCGGGGCTGGCACCCGGCACGCGCACCGGGATCGTCGGCTGGAAGTATCTGGCGGCGGAGGAGTGGGATGAGGGCCTGCCCGCGCCGTCGTTCCTGCCCGCCGCCTATCACGCCGCGATCGCGCGCGTCGTCGGCGCCGATGCGGTGGAGGATTGCACCGCGGTGCTGCTCCATCCCGAAACCGGTCATCGCTCGATCATCGATGCCGATCAGATCGCGGTGTTCGAGGCCGCGGCCGCGCGCGGTTCCGCGATGGTGTGGTCGGTCCTGTCGCAGCTGCGACCCGGCGACCGCGAGCGCGATGGCGCGGCGCGGATGGGCTATCACGGCGATCCGTTCAACGTGCACATGATGCTGGCGTCGGGCGGCCCCGCCGATGGCGGGGTGATCGGGCTGGCCAGCCCCGGCGCGCGCGTCCTGCAGAAGGGCGACGGCGTGTCGACCGCGGTCGGCCTGTGGGGCGGGCTGACCGCGCGTGCGGGGCTGCTGGACGACGGCGACGACGCCTTCGTCGCCACCGCCGCAGGCTATTTCGCGGGGCTGGTGGAATGGTATCGCGTCGCGCGTGTGGGGACGCCGGGCGGCGAGCTGCACGAGGCGGTCACCGATACGCTGGCGCGCGGCGGGCTGCGCTCGCTGCTCAATCCCGGCCATCTGACCGGCCATGAGGAATGGTCGCATACCCCCGTCCGCCCCGGCTCGACCGAGCGGCTGCGGTCGGGGATGCATGTGCAGGTCGACGTCATCCCCACGCCGATGCGCGACGGCTGGGCGCTCAATTGCGAGGACAGCATCGTCCTGGCCGATGCCGCGCTGCGCGCCGAACTCGCCGATCGCCACCCGGCGGTGATGGCGCGCATCGACGCGCGCCGCCGCTTCATGACCGGCACGCTCGGCGTCGCGGTGGACGACAGCGTGCTGCCGCTGTCGTCGGTGCCGCTATGCCTGGCGCCGCTGTGGCTGAAAGCGGATCACCTGTTCGTGCAGGAATGATCCGCCACCCGATCAGCGCCGCAGCCGCGCCAGCGGCAGCGGCCGCCCCGGCACGTCGACGCGGAACGCGAACACCGCCCCCGCCGCCGGCTGCGCGGCGAGTGCCGCCGCGTCCAGCCCCAGCCGCGCGGTGGTGGCGAAGGCGGTGCGCAGGTCCGCGCCACCGAACGCGATCTTCGTGACCTGCGCCGCCGGCAACCGCACCTCGCGCAGCAACCGGCCCGCCGGATCGTAGCAGCGCGCGCACCACCCGCCCCACAGCCCCAGCCAGATATTGCCGGCCGCATCGGTGCTGACCCCATCGGGGGTGCCGTCGGCCGGGTCGATCGTCACCAGCACGCGCGCCGTACCGGTCGTCCCGTCACCCGACACCGGCACCGCGTGGATCGCGCCGCCCAAGGTATCGACATGGTACAGCGTCGTACCGTCCGGGGACACCGCCGGTCCGTTGGTGATCGTCACCGGCGCGATTCCCGTGACGGTCGCGTGCGCACCGTCCCAGCGATGCACCTGCCCGGTCGCCGCGCGCGCGGCATCGTCCATCGACCCGAACCACACGACCCCTTCCGGCCCGACCGTCGCATCGTTCAGCCGGTTGCCCGGGCGATCCGGCTCCACCGCGCACAGATGGCGGAAGGCGCCGGTCGCGGGATCGAAATGCGCCAGCCCCGTCTGCAATCCCGCCAGGAAGCCGCCGCCCTCGGCGGGCAGCACCCAGCCGATCTGCGTGGGGGCGGGCCACGACCGGTGCGTGCCGTCGGCGGGATCGACGCGATGGACCGCCGGCCGCTTGATATCCACGAACCACAGCGCCGCGTCGCGGGCGTCCCACACCGGCCCCTCGCCCAGTTCCGCCGCGCCGTCCCACACGGTCTGCGCCCGATCCGCCATCCTCATCCTCTCTTGTCCTGCACCCTGCGTTGACGATACAGCGGCACAGGATAATGTCATATAAATAACCAAGGCAAGGCGATGAACGGCGAAGTGATCGCGGTGGATTGGGGAACGACCAACCGGCGCGCGTATCGACTGGCGGCGGACGGGGGGGTGCTGGCCACGGTGTGCGACGATCGCGGCATCCTGTCGCTGGCCCCGGCGGACTATCCTGCGGCGGTCGCGGCGCTTCGTGCACGGCTGGGCGAAGCGCCGCTGCTGATCGCGGGCATGGCCGGGTCGACGCGCGGCTGGCGCGAGATACCTTATGTCGACGCCCCCGCCGATCTCGCCGCGCTGGCCGGGGGCGTGATCCATGTCGCGCGCGATGTCGCGATCGTGCCGGGCGTCGCGCTGCGCGGTCCGCGGCACGACGTGATGCGCGGGGAGGAGGTTCAGGCACTGGGTGCGATCGCCGCGGGCCTCGCGCCACGCGACGCGCTGTTCTGCCAGCCGGGCACGCACGACAAATGGATCACGGTGGCCGACGCCCGCATCCATCGCTTCGCCACCGCGATGACCGGGGAGCTGTTCGCGCTGCTGCGCACGCACGGCATCCTGTCCGGGATGCTCGACGCACCCGTCGTGGATGGCGCGGCGTTCCGTGACGGCGTGGCGCGCGGTGCGGGCGCCACCGATCTGCTCGACGCGATGTTCGAAGTGCGCGCGCGCGTCCTGCTCGGCACGCTCGCGCCCGGCGATGCGGCATCGTTCGCCAGCGGCGTCCTGATCGGCGCGGACGTGGGCGCGCGCGGCGATCTGGCCGGGGGAACGGTCCACCTGCTCGCCACCGGCGCGCTCGCCGCGCTCTATACCGCCGCCATCGCGCTGCGTGGTGGCCGTGTCGTCGCGATCGACAGCGCGGCCGCGTTCACCGCCGGCATCCACGCGCTGCACGCCCTGCTTCCCGGAGAAACCGCATGACCGATACCGACGCCGCGTTCGACCGCGCCTTTGCCGCCTGCCCACTGGTGGCGATCCTGCGCGGGCTGACCCCGGCGGAGGCGCCCGCGGTCGGCGATGCACTGGTCGACGCGGGACTGACCCTGATCGAGGTGCCATTGAATTCGCCCGATCCGTTCGACAGCATCGCGCTGCTCGCCCGGCGGCTGGGCGACCGCGCGATGATCGGCGCCGGAACGGTCCTCGACCCCGGCGACGTGGCGCGGGTACGCGATGCGGGCGGCACGCTGATCGTGTCGCCCAACACCGATACCGCGGTGATCCGCGCGACCCGCGCCGCGGGGCTGGTGTCGCTGCCCGGATATTTCACCCCCAGCGAAGGGTTCGCCGCGCTAGCGGCCGGTGCCAGCGCGCTGAAGCTGTTCCCCGCCGACGGCACCACCCCCACCTTCCTCAAGGCGCAGCGCGCCGTCCTGCCTCGCAGCGCGCGCGTGCTGGCGGTCGGCGGAGTCACGCCGGACAATATCGCGACATGGCGCGCGGCCGGTGCCGACGGTTTCGGGCTGGGATCGAACCTGTATCGCCCCGGCGCATCGGCGCAGCAGGTCGCGGACGCCGCCGCCCGCTACATCGCCGCGGTCGCCACGGGGTGACCGCGCACCCCGGCCGGATCGGGGCTACGTCAGGTCTCCCAGCGAAGGCGTTCCGATGTCGCCGCGCGCTACGCCAGCCGGAGCGGCAGGCTGCGCAGCCGCCGGCCGGTCGCGTCGAATACCGCATTGGCGATCGCCGGGATGACCGGCGGCAGCGCCGGTTCGCCCAGCCCGGTCGGCGCGGCATCGGACGGGACGAACGTCACGTCGACCGCGCGCGGCGCGGCATCGATGCGCAGCAGCGGGAAGTCGCCGAAATTCTCCTGCGCCACCGCGCCTGCGACGACGTCGATCTTCTGCCCCGCCAGCGCCTGCGCGATCCCGTCGATCACCGATCCCTGCACCTGATGCACCGCGTTCAGCGGGTTGATGACATGGCTGCCGACGTCGCCGGCCACCCATACCTTGTCGACCCGGATCGTCGTCTTGTCGACGACGGTGATGTCGACGACCTCCGCGAAATAGCCCGCATGGCTGAAATAGAAGCCGAACCCGCGGCCCTTCCCCGTCTTCGCCCCGCCCGGCGTCGCGCGCCCCCCCCGC
>NZ_LSJO01000675.1:0-8727 GCF_001556735.1 Sphingomonas sp. CCH9-F2
GGGAGCCACAGCCGCGTTTCCGGCTCGGTCATCGCACGCCGCATCCTTCGCGCGCGGTCCAGGAGGAGGGGGGCGGTTTGCATCGGCTCGGACCATCACTGACCGTGGCGTGCGCGGCAACCCCTCTCCCAACCCTCTCCCCACAGGGGAGAGGGTTGGGAGAGGGGCAGGTGTCTCACCGAGACCACCGCCCCCCAACCATCAGAACGACAGCGCCATCGCCGTCTTCACCCCCGGCAGCGCCTTGACCTTCGCCAGCAGCGCGGCGTCGACCGTCTCGTCCACCGACAGCAGCAGCACCGCCTCGCCGCCGGCTTCGCGCCGGCCCAGGTGGAAGGTGCCGATGTTGACCCCCGCCTCGCCCAGCAGCGTCCCGATACGGCCGATGAAGCCGGGCGCGTCCTCGTTGACGACATAGATCATCGGCCCGACGAGGTCCGCCTCCACCTTGATCCCGAACAGCTCGACCAGCCGCGGCGCGCTGTCGCTGAACAGCGTGCCGACCACCGACCGTTCGCCATCGGCGGTGCGCACCGCGACGCGCAGCAGCGTGTGGTAATCGCCCTCGCGCTCGGTGCGAATCTCGCGCACCTCGACGCCGCGGTCGCGCGCCAGCACCGGGGCGTTGACCATGTTCACCGTCGCGGTCTGCGTCCCCAGGAAGCCCTTGAGCACCGCGCTGGTGATCGGCTTGGGGTTCAGCTCCGCCGCCGCGCCCTCGCGATGGATCGAGATGCGGTCGATCGCGCCATGCGCCAGCTGCCCGACCAGGCTGCCCAGCTTCTCCGCCAGCCCCATGTACGGGCGCAGCTTGGGCGCTTCCTCCGCCGACAGGCTCGGCATGTTCAGCGCGTTGATGACCCCGCCGGAAACGAGGTAATCGGCCATCTGCTCGGCGACCTGGATCGCGACATTCACCTGCGCCTCGGTGGTCGATGCGCCCAGATGCGGGGTGGAAATGAAGTTCGGCGTGCCGAACAACGGCGATTCCTTCGCCGGCTCGGTCACGAACACGTCCAGCGCCGCGCCGGCGATATGCCCGGAATCGAGTCCTTCCTTCAGCGCCGCCTCGTCGATCAGCCCGCCGCGCGCGCAATTGACGATCCGCACGCCCTTCTTGGTCTTGGCGAGGTTTTCCGCCGACAGGATGTTGCGCGTCTGGTCGGTGAGCGGGGTGTGCAGCGTGATGAAGTCGGCGCGCGCCAGCAGTTCGTCCAGCGTCACCTTGGTCACCCCCAGCTCCACCGCACGCTCCTCGGTCAGGAACGGGTCGAACGCGACAACCTTCATCTTCAGCCCCAGCGCACGGTCGGCGACGATCGAGCCGATGTTGCCCGCGCCGATCAGCCCCAGCGTCTTGCCGGTCACCTCGACGCCCATGAAGCGGTTCTTCTCCCACTTGCCCGCCTGCGTCGAGGCGTCCGCCTCCGGCAGCTGGCGCGCCAGCGCGAACATCAGCGCGATGGCATGTTCGGCGGTGGTGATCGAATTGCCGAACGGCGTATTCATCACCACCACGCCCTTGGCGCTGGCGGCGGGGATGTCGACATTGTCGACGCCGATCCCGGCGCGGCCTACCACCTTCAGGTTGGTGGCGTGCTCCAGGATCTCCTTGGTCACCTTGGTCGAGCTGCGGATGGCGAGCCCGTCATACTCGCCGATGATCGCCTTCAGCTCCTCGGGGGTCTTGCCGGTGATCTCGTCCACCTCGACCCCGCGTTCGCGGAAGATCTCGGCAGCGCGCGGATCCATCTTGTCGGAAATCAGTACCTTGGGCATGGGAATGTCTTTCGTGGAAAGTGCTGGCTCCCTCTCCCCCGCGGGGAGAGGGCTGGGGAGAGGGGCGGTGTCTCACCGAGACCAGCGCCCGAGGCGCCCCCTCATCCAACCCTCTCCCCGCCGGGGAGAGGGCTAGAACGGATCAGGCGGCCTTCGCGGTCGCGTAGGCCCAGTCGAGCCACGGACCCAGCGCCGCGATATCCGCGGTATCCACCGTGGCGCCGCACCAGATGCGCAGCCCCGGGGGCGCATCGCGATAGCCGCCGATGTCGAACGCGGCGCCCTCGGCCTCCAGCAGCGACACCATCTTCTTGATGACGGCCTCGTCCGCATCCACCGTCAGGCACACGCTGGTCTTCGACCGCGACGCGGCGTCCTGCGCCAGATGCCCCAGCCAGTCGCGCTCGGCGACGATCGCGTCCAGCGCCGCGGCATTGGCGTCGGACCGCTTGATGAGGCCGCCGGCACCCAGCCCCTTGGCCCATTCCAGCGCCCAGATCGCATCCTCGACCGTCAGCATCGACGGCGTGTTGATCGTCTCGCCCTTGAACACGCCCTCGGTCAGCTTGCCCTTGGAGACGAGGCGGAACACCTTCGGCAGCGGCCAGGCGGGGGTGTAGCTTTCCAGCCGCTCGACCGCGCGCGGACCCAGGATCAGCACGCCATGCGCGCCCTCGCCGCCCAGCACCTTCTGCCAGCTGAACGTCGCGACGTCGATCTTGTCCCACGGCAGGTCGTAGGCGAACACGCCGCTGGTCGCGTCGGCGAAGCACAGCCCCTCGCGATCCGCGGCGATCCAGTCGCCGTCGGGCACGCGCACGCCGCTGGTGGTGCCGTTCCAGGTGAACAGCACGTCGTTCGACCAGTCGACCCGGGTCAGGTCGGGCAGCTGGCCGTAATCGGCGCGGATGACGATCGGGTCGATCTTCAGCTGCTTGACCGCGTCGGTCACCCAGCCCTCGCCGAAGCTTTCCCACGCCAGCGCGGTGACCGGGCGCGCGCCCAGCATCGTCCACATCGCCATTTCGAACGCGCCGGTGTCGGAACCGGGGACGATGCCGATGCGGTGCGTGTCGGGCAGGTTCAGCAGGTCGCGCATCAGGTCGATGCAATATTGCAGCCGCTGCTTGCCCAGCTTCGAGCGGTGCGAACGCCCCAGGACGTCGGTCGCCAGCTTGGCGGGGTCATAGCCGGGGGGCTTGGCGCACGGGCCGGAGGAAAAATGCGGGCGCGCCGGCCGGGTGGCGGGCTTCGCGGGCGCAAGGGTGGCGTCGGCGGCAATCGAATCAGTCATGTCAGACTCTCCTCACAGAGAGCACGCGCGGCGTTGGGACCGCGTGGCCCGTCGACCGCCCTAGCGGCCAATCGCGCCCTGTCAACCACCAGACGTCAACCATCTGCCGCGCCCCCCGACCCTTCCGTCACCTCGGACTTGTTCCGGGGTCCACCATGCCGCAAGCGATGCGGATGAGGGGTCATCGGAACCGCGCCGGCACGACGATCGCGATGGCCCTGGCCCTCGCCGCCTGCGGCCGGGTCGAGCGCCCCGTCCCGCAGGCGCCGCGGGCGGAGGTCGCCGGGCCGTCGCTGCGCGAAACCGCGCAATGCCATGCCGACCTGCGCGCGCTGGGCGTCGATTTCCAGCCGCTGCCCGACCGGCAGATCGCGCCCGGCTGTGCGCTTTCCGGCACGGTCAAGCTGCTCGACATCGGCGTGCCGACCGCCAATCTGGGCGCGGTGCGCTGTGGCGAGGCGCGCGCCTATGCCGCCTGGGCGCGCAACGGCGTCGCGCCGGCAGCGTATCAGATCCTGGGATCGCAGCTGTCGCGCATCGTCTCCATGGGGAGCTATGCCTGCCGCAACACCGTCGGCACCGCCGGCCCGGCGCGCCGTTCGGGCCATGCCATCGCCAATGCGATCGACATCGCCGCGTTCGAGCTGAAGGACGGGCGGCGGATCTCGATCCTGTCGGACTGGAACTCCCCCGATCCGCAGGTGCGCCGCTTCCTCGCGACGATCCGCACCTCCGCCTGCCGCCGCTTCGGCACCGTCCTCTCGCCCGACTATAACGAGGCGCATCGCGACCACCTGCATCTGGAGGACGACGGCAAGGCGTTCTGCCGGTGAGGGCGCCGTCTTGCGGGCGTCACGAAGCGTGACTACACCCCCCGGATGACAGAAACCCGCGTTCCCAGCCGCGTCTTCCCCGCTGCCAAGCAGGATGCCGACGCCGCCGCCCACAACATCTCCACCCCGCAGACCGAAAGCCCGGCCTATCGCCTGGCGTTCCAGGACATGGACTTCCTGCTGCGCGAGGATCTGCGCCCGGTCCGCTTCCAGCTGGAGCTGCTCAAGACGCAGCTGATCCTTGAGGAGGCGCATATCGGCTCCACCTTCGTCTTCTACGGTTCGGCGCGCATCCCCGAACCGGCCAAGGCGCAGGCGCTGCTCGACATGGCCACCGACGACAAGAGCCGCCGCATCGCCGAGCGGCTGGTCGCCAAGAGCAAATATTACGACATGGCCCGCGAACTGGCGCAATTGTGCTCGAACTTCCCGCGCGACGAAGCGGGGCGGCGGCACTTCGTCGTCTGTTCCGGCGGCGGCCCGTCGATCATGGAGGCGGCCAACCGCGGCGCGGCGGACGTGCACGCCGAATCGATCGGCCTCAACATCGTGTTGCCCCACGAACAGGCGCCCAACCCCTACGTCACCCCGTCGCTGTCGACGCAGTTCCACTATTTCGCGCTGCGCAAGATGCACTTCCTGCTGCACGCGCGCGCGCTGGCGGCGTTTCCGGGCGGATTCGGCACCTTCGACGAATTGTTCGAACTGCTGACGCTGATCCAGACCGGCAAGGTCGCGCCGATCCCGGTGCTGCTGTTCGGCCGTGAATTCTGGGAGCGCGTCGTCAATTTCGACGCGCTGGTTGAGGAAGGCGTGGTGTCCGAACGCGACCTGGGTATCTTCCGCTACGTCGACAGCGCCGCCGAGGGCTGGGCGGTGGTGCAGGAATTCTACCGCGAGCGCGACGAGAAGGCCGCACGCTGACGATCGCAGGCGCCACCCCCCGGTAAAGCCTTTGTGTTGCACCGCAACGTCCCCTAGAGTCGCGCGGCCAAGCGATAGAGGGGATGGAGTTGGCGACACAGGCCGCGCTGTTCGATGCCGGGACGCACGCGCGCCGCTGGGCGGACGGCTATGCGGCCGCCGGCACCGGGGCGGACGTGTTCCACGATCCGGGCGACGCGGCGTGGCTGGCGATGCTGGAGGAACTGTCCGCGGTCGCCGGCGACGATCTGTCGCACGCGCGCGAACGGGTGCAACGCCACGCCGCCGACATCGGCACCGGCTTTCGCATCATCGGGGAGGAGGCGGAGCGCCCCTGGCCGCTCAGCCCGGTGCCGCTGCTGATCGACGATGCCGAATGGGCGACGATCGAACGCGGCGTGGTGCAGCGCGCCGAGCTGCTCGAAACCATCCTGCGCGATCTCTACGGCCCCGCCCATCTGGTCGCGCGCGGGCACCTGCCCGCCACGCTGGTCACCGGCAGCCCCTTCTACCTGCGCCCGCTGGTGGGCGTGACGCCGCCGGGCGGCTGCCACCTGCATTTCGTCGCGATCGACCTGGGGCGCGGGCCATCGGGCGAATGGCGCGTGCTCGCCGATCACCTGCGCACCCCCACTGGCGCGGGCTATGCGCTGGAAAACCGGCTGGCGGTCAGCCGCACGCTGGGGGGCTTGCAGGGACGGCTCAACGTGCGCCGCCACGCGCCGTTCTTCGCGGCGTTCCGCGACGGGCTGGCCGCGTCGTGCCGGCGCAGCGACCCGCGCATCGGGCTGCTGACGCCGGGGCGCTACAATCCCAGCTATGCCGAACAGGCGCATCTGGCGCGCTATCTCGGCTTCCTGCTGGTGGAGGGCGACGATCTCGCCGCGCTGGAGGACAAGCTCTACGTCCGCACGATCGGCGGGCTGAAGCGCGTCGATGCGCTGTGGCGGCGGCTCGACCCGCGGCTGCTCGATCCGCTGGCGTTCGATTCGCATTCGCGGATCGGCGTGCCGGGCCTCATCGACAGCTGGGCGGAAGGTAACGTGGTCATCGCCAACGCCCCCGGTTCGGGGGTGCTGGAAAGCACCGCGTTCGGGGCCTTCCTTCCGCAGCTGGCGACGCGGCTGACCGGCGCGGACCTGATCCTGCCCAATATCGCCACCTGGTGGTGCGGCCAGCCGGCGGAGGCCGAGCATGTCGCCGCCGAACTCGATTCGCTGCTGCTGTCGTCGGCGTTCGGCGCGCGCACGCTGGGGCTGCCGGCCGACGGCGCGGTCGCCGGCGCGGAACTGACCCGCGAACAGCGCGCCGCCTTCCTCGACGACCTCACCCGCCGGCCGCAGGATTATGTCGGGCAGGAAGTGGTGCGGCTGTCGTCGATGCCGGTGGTGATCGGCGACCGGCTGGAACCGCGCCCGTTCACGCTGCGCGTGTTCGCCGCGCGCGACGGCGACGGCCGGTGGCAGGTGATGCCCGGCGGCTTCGCGCGTATCGGCGAGCATCCCGATCCGCGCGCGGCGGTGCTGGGCGAGGGCACATGGTCCGCCGACGTGTGCGTCTTCGGCAGCGATCCGGTGCCGCAGACGTCGCTGCTCCCCGCCGCCGATTCGCTCCACGTCCGCCGCAACCCCGGCACGCTGCCCAGCCGCGTCGCCGACAATTTCTACTGGCTGGGCCGCTATCTGGAACGTGGCGAGGCGTTGCTGGCGGCGATCCGCGTGATGCTGGGCAATTCGATCGACGCCGATGCCGGCGCGGCACTCGGCACGCGCACGGTCGGCGCGCTGGTCGATGCGATCGTCGGCGTCGGTGCCGCGCCCCGGCCCGACAGCCTGCGCCGCCACGATCTGACGCAGATGGCGCGCATCGCGATGGAATCGCCCGACTGGCAATCGGTTGCGACCATCAACGGTCATGCGCAGCGGATCGCGGCGGGATCGCGCGACCGGCTGTCGGCGGACATGGTGCGGCTGCTCGACGCACCCTTCCCGACGCATCGCGGGATGCTCGACCGCGCCGGCTCGCTCCAGCGCCGCTATGCCGCGATCGCCGGCCTGTCGGCCGAGCATATGGGCCGCACCGCCGCGTGGCGCTTCCACGATCTGGGGCGGCGGATCGAACGCGGCACCGCGATCACGCGCGCTGCGCGCGCGTTCGGGCTGGCGGGGGCGTCGGTAGACGATCTGTCGACGCTGCTCGATCTCGCCGACAGCCAGATCAGCTACCGCCAGCGCTACCTGACCGGGATCGCGCGCGTGCCCGTCGTCGACCTCACCGTCCTCGATCCCGGCAATCCGCGCGCGCTGGCGTTCCAGGTGGAGGCAATCCGCGACCATCTCGCGCGGCTGCCGGTGCTCGACGACGACGGCATGGCCGAACCGCAGCAGGTGGAGGCGACCGGCCTCTGCGCGCTGGTCGCCACGGCGCAGGCCAGCACGCTCGACGCCGCGACGCTGGGCGAGGTGGAGCGCCGGCTGATGCGCCTGTCCGATGCGATCGCGCACCGTTACTTCCTGCGCGGGGCCGAGCCGCTACGCGCCAGCGGCCTGACGCTCGCCTGATGCGCTACGATATCCGCCACATCACCCGCTTCGACTATGGCAATGCGGTCAAGTTCGCGCGCTGCAACCTGCGGCTGAAACCAATCGACTGGCCCGGCCAGCGGCTGGAGACCTACGACCTGACCGTCGAACCGTCCGGCCGTGCGATGCCCGCGCGCGCGGAGGCGGGGCTGGCGCACGTCACCCGACTGGTGGTCGACCAGCCGGTGCGCCGCTTGACGATCGAAAGCCGCGCGCAGCTGACGGTCGACCGGCTGGTGCCCGTGCCCGACGCCGCCGATCCGACGCTGGCGGAGGTCGCGCGGATGGCGCGCGCCTCGGCCGACATTTCCGCCGCCGGTCCCGCGGCCTATCTCTACCCCTCGCCGTTGATCCCGCTCGACCGCGCGATCGCCGAATATTGCGCGGCGGACCTGTCGCCGGACCGCAACGCGCTGGAGGCGGGGATCGCGCTGGCGCGCCGCATCCAGAACGATTTCGCCTTCGATCCCGCCGCCACCCTGGTCGACACCCCGCCGCATGAGGCGTTCCGCCACCGCCGCGGCGTGTGCCAGGATTTCGCGCAGATCATGATTACGGGCCTGCGCGCCGCCGGCCTGCCTGCCGCCTATGCCTCCGGCTATATCCGCACCATCCCGCCGCCCGGCGAGGCGCGACTGGTCGGCGCCGACGCCACCCATGCCTGGGTACTGCTATGGTGCGGCCCGGCGCGCGGCTGGGTCGGGGTGGATCCCACCAACGGCATCTGGATGGCGGGCGACCATGTGATCGTCGCGATCGGCCGCGACTATGCGGAGATCGCGCCCGTCGACGGGGTCGTCCTCGGCTCCGGCGCGCAGTCGATGGAGGTCAGCGTCGACGTCGCCCCGATCGAGGAAGCCCCCTCGGCACCGCCGATACACGACGATTGCGCCGCGCCCGTGGTGGCCCCACATAGCTAGGTAGTAACAACCGGGGACATTATGGCCGATCCTTATGCGACGCTGGGCGTGGCGCGCGGCGCCAGCGAAGCGGACATCAAGAAGGCGTATCGCAAGCTCGCCAAGGAACTGCATCCCGACCGCAACAAGGACAATCCGAAGGCGTCGGAACACTTCTCGCAGGTGACGTCCGCCTACGACCTGCTGACCGACAAGGACAAGCGCGCGCGCTTCGACCGCGGGGAAATCGACGGCGACGGCAATCCCACGGCCCCGTTCGGCTTCGGCGGCGGCGGCGGTCCGCGCCCCGGCGGCGCAGGCGGCGGCGGTTTCCGCTCGCAGGGGTTCGAATTCGGCGGCGAGGGCGCCGACATGTCGGATATCTTCGAGGGGCTGTTCGGCGGGCGCACCGGCGG
>NZ_LSJO01000676.1:0-47913 GCF_001556735.1 Sphingomonas sp. CCH9-F2
CGCTCGTCGGGGATCGGGTAGATGTTGTCCGCCTTGGCGACCAGCCGCTCGACCAGCCCGCCCATGCCGGTATTGCCCATCACGCGGTCGCCGGGGCTGAACGCGGTCACGCCCTCGCCCACGCTCTCGACCACGCCGGAAAACTCGCCGCCCGGCGCGAACGGGCGCGGCGGCTTGAACTGGTATTTGTCCTCGATCACCAGCACGTCGGGATAGTTGATCGCGCAGGCCTTGACCGACACCAGCACCTCGCCCGCCGCCGCGACGGGTTCGGGCAGGTCGCCGATCTCCAGAGTTTCAGGTCCGCCCGGTGCCCTCGACAGCAACGCCCGCATATCCGCTCTCTCCCTTGATCCAGGGCCGCTCGTGATCGAGCCGCTCCTCGAATTTCGAAATCACGGTATCCTTTGCCAGCGTCAGGCCGACTTCGTCCAGCCCCTCCATCAGGCAACGGCGGCGAAACGGGTCGAGTTCGAAGGCGAAGCGGTCCTGAAACGGGGTGGTCACCGTCATCGTCTCCAGGTCGACGGTGACCGGCTGGTCCTTCGCCACCTGCAGCAGCCGGTCGACCGCCTCCTGTGGCAGGACGACCGGGACGATGCCGTTCTTGAACGCATTGCCCGAAAAGATGTCCGAGAAGCTCGGCGCGATCACCGCGCGGATGCCCATGTCGGCCAGCGCCCAGGCGGCATGTTCGCGACTGGAGCCGCAGCCGAAATTGTCGCCCGCGATCAGGATCGGCGCCCCGGCATAGGCGGGATCGTCGAAGATGTTGCCCGGCTGTGCGCGCACCGTCTCGAACGCGCCGCGGCCCAGCCCCGAACGCTTGATCGTCTTCAGCCAGTGCGCGGGGATGATGACGTCGGTATCGACGTTCTTCGCCCCCCACGGATAGGCCGTGCCCGAAACCTCGCTGACCGGCTGCATCGGCGTCAGCGCGTCGGGCGCGTGGCCGGGAAGGTCGGCTTGGCGATCGCGGCATAGGCCGCCACGCCGCTCAGCACCGAACCGGCGATCAGGAATACCAGCACCTTCTTCATCGCGACGTCTCCCTCTGTTCTGTCGTGTCGCTCAACGATCCATCAACTCGCGCACGTCGGCCAGCCGCCCGGTCACCGCCGCCGCCGCCGCCATCGCGGGCGACAGCAGGTGGGTGCGTGCACCCGGTCCCTGCCGGCCGACGAAATTGCGGTTGCTGGTCGACGCGCACCGCTCCCCCGCCGGCACCTTGTCCGGGTTCATCGCCAGGCACATCGAACAGCCCGGCTCGCGCCATTCGAATCCCGCGGCGGTGAAGATGCGGTCCAGCCCCTCGGCCTCCGCCTGGCGCTTCACCAGCCCCGATCCGGGCACCACCATCGCACGCACCCCGGCGGCGACGCGGCGCCCGTCGGCGACGCTGGCGGCGGCGCGCAGATCCTCGATCCGGCTGTTGGTGCAGCTGCCGATGAAGACGTGCTGGACGGGCACGTCCTGCATCCGCATCCCCGGCGCCAGCCCCATGTAATCCAGCGACTTGCGCGCCGCCTCCTGCTTCGACGGATCGGCGAAGCTGTCCGGCGCCGGGACCACGCCGGTGATCGGCACGACGTCCTCCGGGCTGGTGCCCCAGGTCAGCACCGGTGCGATATTGGCCGCGTCCAGCACGACCGTCTTGTCATAGCGGGCACCCGCGTCGCTGGGCAGCGTCCGCCACCATTCGACCGCGCGGTCCCAGTCCGCGCCTTGCGGCGCCATCGGCCGGCCCTTCAGATACGCGAAGGTGTTCTCGTCCGGCGCGATCATTCCCGCGCGCGCGCCACCTTCGATCGACATGTTGGCGATCGTCAGCCGTCCCTCGATCGACAGGTTGCGGATCACCTCGCCGGTGAATTCGATGACATGGCCGGTGCCGCCCGCCGCGCCGATCCTCCCGATGATCGCCAGCACGACGTCCTTGGCGCTGACGCCGAAGCCCAGCGTGCCGTCGACGCGCACCTCCATCGTCTTCGACGGCGACAGGATCAGCGTCTGCGTGGCAAGTACGTGCTCGACCTCGCTGGTGCCGATCCCGAACGCCAGCGCGCCCAGCGCGCCATGCGCCGACGTATGGCTGTCGCCGCACACCATCGTCGTGCCCGGCAGGGTGAAACCCTGTTCCGGCCCCACGACATGGACGATCCCCTGCTTCGCCGACAGCGCGTCGATATAGGGGACGCCGAATTCCGCGACATTGGCACGCAGCGCGCCCAGCTGCTCCGCGCTTTCGCGGTCGGCGATCGGCAGTTCGCGCCCCTCGGCATCGACGCGCGCGGTCGTCGGCAGGTTGTGATCGGGCACCGCCAGCGTCAGGTCGGGGCGCCGCACGCGGCGGCCGGCACTGCGCAGGCCCTCGAACGCCTGCGGGCTGGTGACTTCATGAACCAGATGACGGTCGATATAGATCAGGCAGGAGCCGTCGTCGCGACGCTCCACGACATGGGCGTCCCAGACCTTCTCGTACAACGTGCGCGGTGCGTTCGACATGATGACCCGCGTTAACCCAGTTGCGGCGCGACGCGAACCCGCAAAATCGCACGATTCGTGCGCGACACGCCCCCGCCGCGCGCGCAACCGGTCGCCGGGACACCTTTGCCGCTAACCGACGTTAACGTGGCCGCCGCCGCCGTGCCGGAGAAATGCCTTGGCCCCACCTGCCCGAACCCCCGGCGACCGTGCGCTCGACTGGGTCAATTTCTTCCTGGCGGACGTGCGTGACGGGCTGGGGCCGTATCTGGCGATCTACCTCACCTCGGTGCGCGGGCCGACGCATGGTTGGAACGAGGCGACGACCGGCATGGTGATGACCATCGCCGGACTCGCCGGACTGCTCGCCACCGCGCCGGCGGGGGCGCTGGTCGACCGGCTGCGCGCCAAGCGCGCGCTGCTGGTGGTCGCCGCGATCCTGGTCACCGCCGCGTCGCTAGCGCTGCCGTTCGTCACCGGTTTCACCGCGGTCGCCGCGACGCAGGCGCTGGCCGCGGTCGCCGGCGCCGCCTTCGCCCCCGCGATCACCGGCATCACGCTGGGGCTGGTCGGCGCACGTGCATTCACCGCGCGGGTCGGCCGGAACGAGGCGTTCAATCACGGCGGCAATGCGGTGTCCGCCGCGCTCGCCGGGCTGCTGGCGTGGCGTTTCGGGCCGCAGGTGGTGTTCTGGCTGATGGCGCTGCTGGCGGTCGCCTCGATCGGCGCGACGCTGGCCATTCCCGGCGACCGCATCGACCATGACGTCGCGCGCGGCCTGTGCGCCGACGACGACGAGGAACCCTGCGACGCCCCCCCGCAATCGATGTGGCATGTGCTGCGCCATACGCGCGGGCTGGCGGTGTTCGCGGCCGCCGCCTTCACCTTCCACCTCGCCAATGCCGCGATGCTGCCGTCGGTGGGCCAGTTGCTTGCGCATCGCGTCGGCGCGGGCACCGCCACGTCGCTGATGTCGGCATGCATTGTCGGCGCACAGCTGGTGATGGTCCCGGTCGCGATCGTCGTGGGCCGCCATGCCGATCGCTGGGGGCACAAGCCGATCTTCTTAGCCGGCTTCGCGATCCTCGCCGCACGCGGCCTGCTCTATACCGTGTCCGACGCCGCGCCGTGGCTGCTGGCGGTGCAGTTGCTCGACGGGGTCGGCGCCGGCATCTTCGGCGCGCTGTTCCCGGTGGTGGTCGCAGCGCTGACGCGCGGCAGCGGGCGGTTTAACGTCGCGCAAGGCGCCGTCGCCACCGTACAGGGGCTGGGCGGCGCGATCAGCGCGTCGCTGGCGGGCCGGTTGATCGTCGCTGGCGGATACGACCTGGCCTTCCTGGTGCTGGCGGCGATCGCGGGCGTGGGGCTGGCACTGTATCTAGCCGCAATGCCGGAAACCGCCGCTGTTGCCGGAGCGCCGCGGCCGGGATTGTAACGCAACCGTCACCAAACTTCCCCCGTCACGTCATGAAAACACGCCATGCGGCGCACACCGGGCAGCGCCATCAGGCGCCCCGACAGCGTTCTTTGGGGGAACAACATGCACCACGCCCGTCACGGCGCCCGCGCGATCGCGGGTGTCTCGCTCATCGCCCTTGCCGTCGCCGCCCAGCCCGCGCACGCGAGCGCCGACGCCGCCCCTTCGGCCACGGTCGAGGCGGTCGCCGGCCCGAGCGTGTCGGGCCATGTCTACGACGTGACGGGCGTCGCGCTGCCGGGCGCGCGCATCGTGGTGGAGGGCAGCGGCGCGCAGGCGACCACCGACCTGCAGGGCAGCTTCACCATCGCGACCCCCGATGCCAGCAGCGCGGTGACGCTGCTGGTCGACTATCTCGGTCGCCCGCCCTTCTCGATCACCGTCACCCCGGAACAGCGCGCCCGCGACGTCGAAGTGACGATGCCCGGCGCCAGCGACAATGCCGGCGACATCGTCGTCGTCGGCGCCTCGCTGCTCGACAATACCGCCCGCGCGCTCAACCAGCAGCGACAGGCCGACAATACCGTCACGATCATCTCCGCCGACGCGATCGGCCGCTTCCCCGATCCCAACATCGCCGAGGCGCTGCAGCGCGCGCCCGGCGTCGGGATCGAGCGCGACCAGGGCGAGGGCCGCTACATCAATGTTCGCGGCGCGCCGTCGGAATGGTCGGCGATCTCGGTCGACGGCGTGCAGATCCCGTCGGTCGATCCCACCACCCGCGCGGTCGATCTGGATACGCTGCCGTCGGACATCGTCGCGAACCTGGAGGTCACCAAGTCGCTGGTCCCCAGCCAGGATGCCGATTCGATCGCGGGCGCGGTCAACATCAGCACGCGCTCGCCCTTCGATCGCAAGGGGTTCGCGCTGACCGGCATGGCCGGTGCCAGCTACAACCAGTTCGGCAAGGGCAGCGACTATCGCGCATCGGGTGCGGTCAGCGATCGCTTCGGTGCGGATCGGCAGTTCGGCGTGCTCGTGTCGGGCAGCTATTCGCGCACGCACCGCCGCCCCGACAATGTCGAGAACACCTGGTCGATCCTTGGGTCCGGCCCGCGTGTCACCGAAACGCTGTTCAAGGATTACGATACCAAGCGCGAGCGGATCGCCGGCACCGCCGCGTTCGAATGGCGTCCCACCGACGCCACGCGCACCTGGGTGCGCGGCACCTACGCCCGGTTCGAGGATAACGAGTTCCGCGACCGCATCGGCATCACCTGGAACGCGGGCAATGCCGCGCCGGTCGCCGGATCAACCGACACCGCCGCGACCTGGGCCAACACCCGCATCGAAAAGCAGGTGCGCCACCGCGTGCAGGTGAACGAGATCAAGACCGTCACCGGCGGGATCGAGCAGCAGCTGGGCGAAGGCCAGGTGCGCGCCGACGTCGCCTACAGCGAAACGTCGCAGACCTATCCGCGCCGTGACGAGCTGCTGTTCCGCTCCACGCTGCGCCCGACGCTGTCCTACGATTTCGGGCGCGACAGCGATCTGCCGACCTATTCGCTGTTCACCAGCAAGGAGCATCTCCAGACCGGCACCTACGGCTTCCGCGAGAACACCTACCGGTCGAACACCACGCTGAACGACGAATTCACCGCACAGATCCGCATGGACATTCCGCAGCCGCTCGGCAGCGGCACCGCGACCCTGTCGGCCGGTGGCAAGTATCGCGCGCGCAACATCACCGCGGACGAGGAGCGGTTGCGCGACCAGCGGTCCTCCGCTGCGCCGACCCGGACGCTCGCCGGGATGCTGTCGGACGAGGATTCGCGCAATTTCGACTATGACCTGGGTAAGCGGTTCGACACCGGGCTGGCCGACGCCTATTTCGACGCAACCAAGGCCGCGTCGCAGCGCCGCCTGCCGCAGTCGGTGACCGCCGACTATCGCGCGACGGAAAAGATTCTGGGCATGTTCGGCATGGGCAAGTTCCAGTTCGGCGACACCACGCTGATCGCGGGCCTGCGCGTCGAGGTCACCGATTTCCGCAGCGAGGCGCCCAGCGTCGCGCGCAACGGCGCGATCACCACCGCGCGCGGCGACAACAACTACACCGATTTCTTCCCCAATCTGACGCTGCGCCAAGCGTTCACCCCCAACCTGATCGGGCGCGTTGCGCTGACCCGCGCGATCAATCGCCCGAACTTCCCGCAGATCGCACCCCGCGTCCTCGAAACGACCGAGGGCAGCACGATCCGCGTCGAATTCGGCAACCCCGATCTGCGCCCGACGCTGTCGAACAACGTCGATGCGGGGCTGGAATATTACATCCGCCCGCTCGGCATCATCGCGGTCAACGGCTTTTACAAGGATCTGACCGACTATCGCTACAATGTGAACGGCACCGGCACCTACAACGGCGTCGCCGGCGCGATCCTCAGCCGCCCGGTCAACGCGCGCGAGGGCAAGCTGTACGGTGTCGAGGTGAACTGGCAGCAGCAGCTGTCGTTCCTGCCGGGGATGCTGGGCGGGTTCGGCGTCTTCGCCAACTACACCTATACCGACGGCGATGCGCGCTTCGACGCGCCGTTCGGCGGGCGCACCCGCTTCCGCCTGCCCGGCCAGTCGAAGCATATGTGGAACGCCTCGCTATTCTACGAACGCGGCCCGGTGAACCTGCGCGTCGCCTATACCAAGCGCAGCGATTACCTGGACGAGATCAACGCCGACGACGCGCGGCTCGACCTCTATTGGGAGGGCCGCGGGCAACTCGACGCGACGGGCAGCTTCCAGCTGACCAAGGAACTGAACCTGTTCGTCGAGGGCAAGAACCTGACCAACACCGCCGGCGTGCGCTATTTCGGCGAGCGGCAGCGCGTCTATGAATATGAGAAGTTCGGCTACACAATCTTCGGCGGCGTGCGGGTGAAGCTGTGAGGGTCGCGCTCCTCGCCTCCACGCTCGCGCTGACGGCGTGCGCGACGGTTCCCCCCGTCGCCACGCCCGCGGTCCCGACCGTCGCCGCCAGCGCGGAGACCGATCCGGTCGATACCGCGGCGGATGCGGCGGACGATCCCGCGATCTGGCGCAACCCGCGCGATCCGGCGAAAAGCCTGGTGATCGGCACCGACAAGAAAGCCGGCATCCACGTCTACGACCTGACCGGCAAGCGCGTGTCGTTCACCGCCGCGGCGCGGCTTAACAACGTCGATCTGCGCGATCTGGGCGGGCGGGTGATCGTCGCCGCCAGCGACCGCGCGGACGTGACGCAGGGGCATGTCGCGCTGTTCACGCTCGACACCGCCGCCGCGCGGCTGGTGCCGATGGGCCGCTATCCCTCCGGCGCGGGCGAGGCCTATGGCATGTGCCTGTGGCGCCGTGCGACGGACGGCGCACTGTTCGGCTTCGTGGTGATGAAGGACGGGCGGATCGACCAGGTCGCGATCGACCTGGCCGCACCGACGCCCAAGGTTACCACCGTCCGCTCGATGAAGCTGGGTACGCAGGCCGAGGGCTGCGTCGTCGACGACCGCACCGGGCTGCTTTACGTCGCGGAGGAGGACGTCGGCCTGTGGCGCTTCGCCGCCGACCCCGCCGCCCCGACCACCGCGACCGCGATCGCGCAGGTCGACGGGCGCACGCTGGTCGCCGATGCGGAGGGGCTGGCGCTCGCCCCGCGCGGGCGCACCGGCGGCTATCTGGTGGTGTCGAGCCAAGGCGACAACGCCTATACGCTCTATCGCCTGCCCGGCGTCACCTATGCCGGCCGTTTCCGCATCGGCGGCGGCGCGATCGACGGGACCAGCGACACCGACGGCATCGAACTGGCGCTCGGCAATTTCGGCCCCGACTATCCCGCCGGACTGTTCATCGCGCAGGACGGTGACAATGCGCCCGCCACGCAGAACTTCAAATATGTCAGCTGGGCCAAGGTGCTGCGCGCGCTGAAGCTGCGCTGACGCACGTTTCGGGGTGGCCCGCCCGCGATGGTCGCGGCCACCCTTACAGGTTCGCCTGCTCCTCGCGCGGCAGGTCCGCGTCGGGCGGGTAATAAAGCCGCGCGCATTCCTCGCGCAGGCACCCGCCCTCGATCACGATATCGTCGCGATACGCATCCGCGATGAACGACAGCGTATCGACGTGCCGCGCCTCGAAATACATTTCGTGCACGTCGTCGCGCCCCGCGCCGTAGACGACGCGCCCGACCTTCGACCAGATCGACGCCATCGTGCACATCCCGCACGGCTGGAGCGTGGAATAGAGCGTCGCCCCGCGCAGCTCCAGCTCGCCGATCCCCTCGCACGCGCGGCGGATCGCCATCATCTCGGCATGCGCGGTCGCGTCGGGCAGTTCCTCGGTCTGATTGCGCTCGCCCGCAATCTCGCGTCCGTCCAGCACGATCACCGACCCCAGCGGCGCGGTGGACGGGTCGGCCCCCTTGGACGTCGCGATCGCGATCGCGCGGCGCATCCAGCGTTCGTCTTCCTCGGTCATCGGCACCTCCGCCGCCCCTAACGCGGCATCGCGCGGGAAAGGCCCATGGACGGTGCGACGACCGCAGGAGCACCGCCCTCAATAGGCGTTCATCGCATTGTATTCGGTGATCTTCTGCTTGCCGAGCTGGCTCATGTGCACCTCGTCCGGCCCGTCCGCCAGCCGCAGGAAGCGGTTGAGCGTGAAGAATTCCGCGACCGGCGTGTCGTCGCTCACCCCCATGCCGCCGTGGCTCTGGATCGCGCGGTCGGCGACGGTCTGCGCCATCTGCGGCGCGATCACCTTGATCGCGGCGATCAGGTCCCGGGCGTCCTTGTTGCCGAACCGGTCCATCCGGTCGGCCGCCTTCAGCGTCAGCAACCGCGCCATCTCCACTTCGCAGAAACTGCGCGCGACATCCTGGCGGATCGAGGATTGGTCGGACAGCTTGCGCCCGAACGCGACGCGGTTCTCGACGCGGCGCGCCATGATCTCCAGCGCGCGCTGCGCCTGCCCGATCGAGCGCATGCAATGGTGGATGCGCCCCGGTCCCAGCCGCCCCTGCGCGATCTCGAACCCGCGGCCCTCGCCCAGGATCAGGTTTTCGCGCGGAACGCGCACATCGTTGAAGCGCAGCTCGCATTCGCCGCCCGGCGAATTCAGGCTGCCGAACACGCGCTGATGGCGCACCACCGTGACGCCCGGCGTGTCCTTCGGCACGATGATCGTCGAATGCTGCAGGTGGCGGGGGGCATCGAAATCGGTCTTCCCCATCACCAGCAGCACCGTGCACTGCGGGTGCATGAAGTTCGAAATCCACCATTTGCGCCCGTTGATGACGTAATCCTCGCCATCGGCGGTGATCGACATTTCCAGGTTGGTCGCGTCCGATGACGCGACCTGCGGCTCGGTCATCACATAGGCGGAGCGGATTTCCCCCGCCAGCAACGGCTTCAGCCAGCTCTGCTGCTGTTCGGGGCTGCCGTATTTGGCCAGCACCTCCATGTTGCCGGTATCGGGAGCGGAGCAGTTGAACACCTCGCTCGACCACGGCACCCGCCCCATGATCTCCGCCAGCGGCGCGTACTCCAGGTTGGTCAGCCCCGGCGACCAATGGCCGTATTCGTGCGGCAGGAACAGGTTCCACAACCCCTCCGCCTTCGCCCGCGCCTTCAGCGGCTCCAAGCCCGGCCATTCCTGCCACAGGTTGTTCTGGTCGATGACGAATTCATGCCGCTCGCGCTCAGCGGGATAGACATGCGCCGCCATGAACGCCTCGACGCGGGCGATCAGATCGCGGGTCTTGTCGGTATAGTCGAAGTTCATGGTCGGTCCTTTCAGACGATCGGCCGGTCGATGCGGCGCAGCGCGCGATCGAACAGCGCAACGGCATGGCTGTGGAGCTGATCGCCGATCGCCGGCGGCGTCAGCCCGGCGAGCGCGCGCGCATGGCTGCCCTCCAGGATCGCGCCCAGCTTGAACGGGGCCAGCACGGCATACCAGCGCGCGTCCTGCGCGCTGCGCCCCGTGGCGGAAAGGTAGCGGTCGACCACCTCGCCCAGCGTCGGGAACCCGTCCCATGGCGTTACCGCCACGCGATGCGTGTGCTCGTCCGGGTCGTGCCAGGTCGCGGTCAGCCATCCCAGATCGAGCAACGGGTCGCCGCGGCTCGCCAGTTCCCAATCGACGATCGCGGCCAGTTGCGGCCCGTCGGGGCGGTACATGACATTGGCGAGGTGATAGTCGCCGTGGATGAGCCCCGGCTGCATCGCCGCCGGGCGGTGCGCGTCGAGCCAGCGGCAGATCGGCTCGACCTGCGGCAGCGCGGCCAGCCCCGGCCAGCCGTCGAACTGCGTATAGCTGTCCAGCTGCGCGCGCCAGCGCGACGCCTGCCGCTCGATCCACCCGTCCAGCTTGCCCAGATCGTTCAGCCCCGCCGCGGCCGGGTCGATGCGCGACAGCGCGACGGCGCCGTCGACGATCGCTTCCCCCATGCCGCGCCGGATCGCGGCGCTGCCGGCGTGGAGCGGCGGCAGCGCGACCGTCGCGTTGAACCCCTCGACCGGCTCCATCAGGTAGAAGGCCGTGCCCAGCACCGCCGGGTCCGCCTCCCCCGCGATGAAGCCGGGATGCGGCACGTCGGTGCCCGCCAGCGCGGACAGCACCGTCATCTCGCGGCGCATCACCGCGTCGCTTTCCGCGCGCGGGCGGCGCGGCGGGCGACGCAGGACGTAATCGCGGCCAGCGCGCGTGAAGCGCAGCAGGATGTTCTGGGTCCCCCCGCCCAGCGTCTCGACCCGCTCGATCGTCGCGCCGGCGCCCAGCGCCCGCCCGTCCATCCAGCGCGACAGCGCGGCCAGGTCGATCACCTCGGCCCAGGCCTCGCGGTCGTGGGTCAGCGGCGCCGTCATGCCAGGCTCAGCCCGCCGTCCACCACCAGCGTATGCCCGGTGACATAGCCCGCCAGCGGCGATGCGAGAAACAGCGCGGCATGCGCCATGTCCTGCGGCGTCCCCTCCCGACCGTCGGGAATGGCGGCGAGCGCCGCGGCCTTTCGCTGCGGATCGCCGGTGGTGACCGCGGTCAGCTTGGTCGCGACCAGTCCGGGGGCGATACCGTTGACGCGGATGCCCTCGCGTGCCCAAGCCTTGCCCAGCACTTTCGTCAGGCTGATCGCCCCGGCCTTGGACGCGCTATAGGCCGGGTTGCCGATATTGGCCTGGAAGCCGGAGATCGAGCTGACGACGATCATCGCACCCCCGCCCCCGGCAGACAGCATCGCGCGGAAGTTCCCGGCGACCGCCATCAGACTGTCGAGGTTGACAGCCATCACCCGGTCCCAGCCGGCCCGTTCGAATTCGCCGCGCTTATAGACGACGGTGCCCTGCGACTGGACCAGCACGTCCAGCGTGGCGAACGGCGCGGCCCAGCCGTCGATTGCATCGCGATCGCCGACGTCGACGCAGGAATAGTGGAGGCCGGTCAGATCGGAGCCGTCCTCCCCGTCGTAATCGGCCGCGGCGGCGCGGGTTCCCCAGACGTGCACGTCCGCGCCGGCCGCGCGAAAGCCCTGCGCGATCCCGTTGCCGATCCCGCTCGACCCTCCGACCACCAGCACGCGCCGGCCCGTGAAATCCAGTGCGATCATTGCCCGCCTCTCCCGTGGCGGCGGAGGATCGGCGATCGGACCGGGCGTGTCCAATATCGGATTCCTTGATCGACGATCGGATATTCTTATGGATCGCGTTATGGATCTGGATGCCCGCCCGCACCGCGCCTTCATCGCGATCGCCGAAACGGGCTCGTTCAGCCGCGCCGCGGCGATGCTTAATATCAGCCAGCCGGCGCTGTCGGCGCAGCTGAAGGAGTTCGAGCGGCGGCTGGGCTTCCGCCTGCTCGACCGTACCAGCCGAAAGGTGTCGCTGACGATCGAGGGACGGCTGTTCCTCGACCGCTCGCGGCGGCTGGTCAGGGAAACCGAATGGGCGAACAACGCCGCGCGCGATATCCGCAACAACCAGCTGCGCGTCGGCACCGCGCACTACACCGCCGAGATCGCGGAGCGGAACCGCATCATCGACGATTTCGTCGCCGAAGAGCCTGACGTGCCGCTGCGCGTCATGCGCCGCAGCGCCGAGCAGCTGCGCGACGATCTGGACCGTGGCGACATCGACGTCGCGATCACGCTGCAACTGGTCCCGCCCGACGACGCGCCCGCGCGCGCCGATGCGGCGCCCAGCTGGGTAGTCGCGGAGCGCGCCGTCACGCTGCAACTGCCGCACGACGACCAGCTGGCATGCGGAGCCGACGTGCTCCCGGCCGCCGCGCTGCGCGGACGCGCGATCGCGATGATCGACCGCTCGCACGGCGTCGCGATCGCCGAAAGCGTGGGGAAGGCGATCATCGACGCCGGTGCCGAGGCGCGCACCCTTCCCGAGGGGGATGCCCGCGCGGTTCTGCGGCAGGGCGCGCGGCTTGGCATCGCCGCGATCGACCTCGGCTGGTTCGTGCCGCCCTGCGCCAGCGTGGTGCGCCGGGCGGTCGCGGAATGGACGGTGCGCACGCGGCTGGTGGCGATGGCGAACCCCGGACGCCGCCGTGCCGGCACCGACCGGTTCCTCGACCGGCTGCGCCGGATGACACCGCCGTCCTGACCCCGCCGGTCGCGCAGGACGAGGCGAAAACCGATATGCGTCGCGGCGCTCGCCGGACGCGCCCTGGTTATCGCATCCCTAGGGCGCGTCGGGCTGCCGCTCGGGCACCGCCTGCGCGAAGGCGGGCAGCGCCAGGCACGCCTCCTCGACCTGCACCAGCCGCGGCCAGCGCAACTCGACTCCGAATCGGCGCGCGTTGAACAATTGCGGCACCAGGAAGATGTCGGCCAGCGTCACCGCCTCGCCGAAGCAATAGCGTCCGCCGTCGCCCGCGATCAGCCGGTCGCAGGCGTCCAGCCCCTCCGCGATCGTGGTGCGCGCCCATCCCGTCACCTGTTCCTCGGCCAGGCCGAGCGCGCGCAGCCGGTCGAGCACCTTCAGGTTCTGCACCGGATGGGTGTCGCACGCGATCACCTGCGCGACGGCGCGCACCCGCGCGCGCTGTGCGGCATCGCGCGGCAACAGCGGCGGCTGCGGATGCAGTTCGTCCAGATAGTCGCAGATCGCGAGCGACTGGGTCAGCACCGTGCCGTCGTCCAGCTCCAGCGCCGGCACCAGCCCCTGCGGGTTGCGCGCCAAGAACGCCGGGGCGCGCTGCTCCCCCTCGCGTAGCTGCACGAACGCCTGTTCGTACGCCAGCCCCTTCAGGTTGAGCGCGATGCGCACGCGATAGGAGGCGGTCGATCGGAAATAGCCGTGCAGGCGCATGTCGATCAGTCCCTGGCCGGCGCGCCGATCCGCACCGTGCACGGCGACAGGCCGTCGATCGTGACGACGATCTCATCGCCTTCCGCCACCGCGCCGACGCCCGACGGCGTGCCGGTGTAGATGAGATCGCCCGGCTCCAGCCGGTAGAAGCGCGAGACATAGGCGATCACGTCGTCGACCGGCCAGATCATGTCGGCAATGTCGCCCTGCTGCCGGACCTCGCCATTGACGGTCAGCGCGATCGCGCCGGCGGCCATTACCGCGGTGCGGGGGTGGATCACGCCCAGCGGCGCCGATTGCTCGACGTTCTTGGCGGTGTCCCACGGCCGCCCCTTCTCCTTCGCGGCCTGCTGGAGATCGCGGCGCGTCATGTCGAGGCCGGCGGCATAGCCGAAGATGTGCGCGGCCGCGTCGCCCGCCGCGATGTTGCGCCCGCCCTTGCCGATCGCGACGACCAGCTCGGCCTCGTAATGGAAATCGGCGGTTTCGGGGGGATAGGCGATCGTCGTGCCGGACGGCACGACCGCCTCGGCCCATTTGGTGAAGAAGAACGGCGGGTCGCGATCCGGGTCGCTGCCCATTTCGCGCGCGTGGGCGGCATAATTGCGCCCGATGCAGAACACGCGGCGCACCGGGAACTGGCGACCGTCGCTGGCGGCGGCGCGGGTCGCGGCGGGGGCTTCGAACACGTCGCTCACGCACATTCCTCCTTGTCGGGACACGGCGTTACCGCACATCGCCGAACCAGAAATCGGCGCGGCGCGCAACCGGGGCGCCTGCGTGTCAGGGGCGATGCCCGCTCATCTCGGCGCCCGCCGCCGCATCGAAGCGCCGGTTCCACACCACCGCCGACAGGGAAATCGCCGCAACCGTCAGGAACGCCAGCGAGAAGGTGCGCAACCCCGGCCCGCCCTGCCCTTCTGCCAACGTTCCCAGTTCCAGCACCGTCGCGGCGATGCAGATGCCCAGCGACAGCGTCAGCTGCTGGAACGTGGCGTAGAAGCTGGTCGCCGCGCTCATCCGTTCCTTGTCGATGTCGGCATAGGCGACCGCATTGTAGCCGGTGAACTGGAACGAGGTGAAGAACCCCGCGACGCCCAGCACCACGATGATCGCCGCGGTCGGCCAGTCGGGGCGGAAGAACGCGCAGACGGCATAGCCGGCGCTGCTGGCGACCCCCGATACGATCAGGCTGCGGCGAAAGCCCCAGCGGCGCAGCACGCGCGGCGCCAGCGTCTTCATCGCCAGCGCGCCGACCGCGCCCGCCATCGTGATCGTCCCGGTCCGCGCGGCGGACAGGCCGAAGCCGATCTGGAACATCAACGGCAGCAGGAACGGCTGCGCCCCCTGCGTGATGCGCGTCAGCGAACCGGCGATCACCGACAGGCGGAACGTCGGGATGCGCATCAGCGACGGGTCCAGGATCGGGTCGCTGACCCGCCGGGCGTGGCGGATATAGAGGACGGCGAACACCGCCCCCACGACCAGCAGTGCGATCGCCACGCGCCCGGTGCCCGGCCGGCTCGCCAGTTCCAGCCCGAACAGCAGGCACCCCAGCGCCGCGCCCGACAGGAAAAAGCCGGACAGGTCGAACCGCGCGCGCACATCGCCGCGTACCTCGGGCACCAGCAGCCACGCCCCCACCATGCCCAGAATGCCGATCGGCAGGTTGAGGTAGAATATCCAGCGCCAGTCGAGCCAGGTGACGATGAACCCGCCCAGCGGGGGGCCGAGGATCGGTCCGGCGAGCGCCGGCATCACCAGCCACGACAGCGCCCTGACCATGTCCTCCCGGGCGACGCTGCGCAGCAGGACGAGGCGCCCGACCGGCACCATCATCGCCCCGCCGATCCCCTGTACGAAGCGCGCGACGACCAGCATCGGCAGCGACGTCGCCTGTGCGCACGCGACCGAGCCGATCAGGAAGATGCCGATCGCCGCGCAGAAGATGCTGCGCGACCCGAAGCGATCGGCCAGCGTCCCGCTCGCGGGGATGAACAATGCCAGCGCCAGCAGGTAGCTGGTGAGCGCCAGGCTGAGGCTGGTCGCCGGGCGGCCCAAATCATGCGCCATTGTCGGCAGCGCGACGGTCAGCACCGTACCGTCAAGCTGCTGCATGAACAGCGCCGACGCGACGACCAGCGCGGTGACGCGATAGCCGTGCGCGCTGCCCCCGGTGGGCGCGGCGGCGATCGCCTCCACGCCGGGCGCCAGCCCGTCGCCCACGTCCGCGCTCATCGAAGCCAGATTACGCCGTCGCCACCGCATGTCCGCTCGTCTCCACCCGCCGACCGCTACAACGCGATCGGCGCGCGAAGGTCCAGCGTGGCGCGGTTCGACCGGCCGCCGTTACAGGCGATAGCCGAGCGACAGCATCACGTTGCGCGGCGCCGATACGAAACAGTCGCCGCGGGTAAGGCACGTCGCATAGCCGCGATTGTCGAACAGGTTGGTGGCGTTAAGCCGCAACCGCCAGCTGTCGCGCTCCATCTCGACCAGCGCATCGACCATCGTGCGCGCCGGGGTGACGAGCGTCCAGAAGGCATTGCCCGACGATTGCTGCCCCAGATAGCGCACGCCCGCCCCCAGCCGCAGCGTCGCCCAGTCGCCGGGGATCGTCTTCGTCGCCCACGCCGAGGCGGTGTGGCGCGAAAGATAGCCGATCTCGCCGGTATCGCCGGTCACGTCGTTGAAGCCATAGGCCAGCGACAAATCGTAATGGCCCGGCAGCGTGCGCGTCGCCTCCAGCTCGAACCCCTTGGTGACCAGTTCCCCCGCCTGGATCTGACCCATCGGGTTGGCGGGATCGGCCACCGGGCGGTTGCGTTCCTTGATGCGGAAGCCGGTGAGCGTGACCAACGTCGCGCGATCGGGCTGCCACTTCACGCCGCCTTCGAATTGATGGCCGGTCTGCGGACGGAAGGGGTCGCCCGCGGTGGTGCGGCCGGCGATCGGCTGGAAGCTTTCGGTATAACTGAAGAACGGCGACACGCCCGCCCCCACCTCGCCGATGATGCCGGCGCGATAGGTGGTGGCGCTGTCGGTCGTGCGCGTGGTCGTGCCGCTATTGATGTCCAGGCTGGTTCCCCGCACCCGGTCGCGCCGCGCGCCCAGCACCACCGAGACGCGGTCCCACATCCTGATCTGGTCCTGCACGTACAGGCCGAGCTGCTTCTGCGTGTCGCGGGTGAACGGGGCGACCAACTTCGGCTCGACGATCGACGCATAATCGATGTCGTACAGGTCGATGACCTGCGAGTAATCGTAATTGTCGCTCTTGCGCACCTGGTTCCAGCTGTAGTCGACGCCGGCCAGCAGCACATGCTCCACCGCCGCGCCGGTGTAGAAGCGCCACTGAACGTTGTTGTCGGTGGAAAAGACATTGAGCCGCGCGACCGACGACCCGGCGATCAGCGGGATCAGGCGCCCGTTGCTGCCCGCCACATACGGGTCGGTCGGATTGCCGTAGCTGTTCGTGTAGTGCGTGAAATAATCGAGGTCGCTGTCGATGTAGCGCGCCTTCAGGCTGATCTTCAGGTCGTCGGTGAAGCGGTGGGTGACCATCCCCGACCCTTGCAGCAGCCGCCCGTCGTAACGGTCGTATCCCGGCTTGCCGACGAACAGGTAACGCGGCAGCGGCGGGTTGTCGCGATTGGGGCGCAGCGTCCCGATGACGGGCAGGAAGTTCGAGGTCGAGCCCGTCTTGTCGTCCTGGTACAGGCCCAGCAGCGTCACGTCGGTGCTCGCCCCCGGCCGCCAGGTGATCGACGGCGCGATCATCACGCGGTCGTCGGGTACGTGATCGACATAGGTATCGGCATCGCGCACCCGCGCGACGATCCGCGCGGCGAGCGTGTCGCCCAGCCGGCCGTTCAGATCGGCCAGCACTTCCTTGCGATCGTAGCTGCCATAGACGAGGTTGACGTCGGCACTGTTGGTGAACAGCGGCGTCTTCGACACCAGGTTGACGATGCCCCCGATCGAACCCTGCCCGAACAGCACGGACGCAGGGCCGCGCACCACCTCCACGCGGGAAAAGTTATAGGGGTCGGACGCGATGCTGGCGTAGAAGCTGAAGATGTCGCGCATGCCGTCGCGGAACTGGAGCGCATCGACCCCGCGGACGGTGAAGGTGTCGACGCGGGTATCCCGCCCATAGGCATCGGCGTTGACGCCGGCGGCATAGCGGACGGTGTCGGCGATGTTGATCGCCCCCTGCGCCAGATAGACGTCTTCGGGGATGACGGTCAGCGGCTGCGGCACCTCGATCAGCGGCGTGTCGGTCTTGGTACCGGCCGACGTCCGGTCGACGCGCCCCTCGATCAGGATATCGTGCTGCGGTTCTGCTGCCACTTCGTCGCTCGCCCGCACGCCACCGCCCTCCGGGCCCGCAGCCGCCCGGACGGGCGATGCGCTCAGCGCGATGAACGCCGTGCCGGCGAGAATGATGGGCTTCATGGTGCGGTCCCCCAGTTGATGACGGAGCGCGCTTAATGATGATGATAAGGATTCGCAATAGCGATCGAGGCGACCGGTGTGCCCCCCTCCGCCACTGGTCTGTAGCACGGCGGCCACACCCCGGCGTTATCCGCACATCACGCCCCATCACCCCGTTGCGATCGTATTCGACCTTGGTTTAACGCGCGTCCGTTCGGCCCAATGGGGCGTGTAAAAAGTCAAAGGGGAGACTTATGGCGATTGTAACCGGTTTCAGCGCGCGTGCGCTCCTGTTGGCCGGGGCGACGCTGATGCCCGCCGTCGCGATGGCGCAAACCGCCGGCGGCGATGCGCAGGCCGCGCCCACCGCGCAGACCGATGATCTCCAGGACATCGTGGTCACCGGGCAGACCACCCGCGACCGCCCGCTCATCACCTCCTCGGCCGACATCACCTACGCCACTCGCGAGGATATCGATCGCCGCGCGCCGCGCTCCACCGCGGACATGCTGGAGCTGGTGCCCGGCATCTTCGTCGAGGCGACCGCCGGTGAGGCGTCGAACAATTACTCGGTGCGCGGCCTCCAGGGCGGCGGGCAGCGCTTCGTGCAGCTCGAAGAGGACGGCATGCCGATCCTCTACGGCGGCGGCGGCGCGGACTTCTTCTTCCAGCAGGATCTGACGATCGACCGGCTGGAAGCGGTAAAGGGCGGCTCGTCGGGCGTGCTGACCGTCAACGGCGCGGGCGCGACGATCAACTTCATCTCCAAGCGCCCGAACTTCAACGAATTCGAGGGCGCGGTGCGCCTGACGGGCATGAACTACGGCCTGAAGCGCGCCGACTTCTACTATTCGGCGCCGCTCGCCGAGAACCTGGCCTTCAACTTCGGCGGCTATGTGCAGAGCAGCCCGGGCGTGCGCCGCAATCCGTTCGACTATGCCGGCTATCGCATCAAGGGATCGCTGGAATATCGCCTGCCGGGTGGCGGATCGATCCGCCTGTCGGGGCGCCGCGGCGATATCGAAACCGCCTATTACGCCTCCGCGCCGTACCGCTTCGAGAATGGCGAGCCGGCCAGCATCCCCGGCTTCGACATCCAGCGCGACAATATCGGCGGCGACGCCTTCAGTTCGATCCGCGTGCCGGTGTCGACCTATGTCGACGCCAGCGGCTACCGCCCGTTCCGCTACCGCGACGGCATCCGCTCGCTTTACAATCAGGCGCGGCTCGACGTCGATGTGCCGGTGTCCGACACGCTCGACCTGTTCGCCCGCGCGCGCTACATCGACTATACCTATGATTTCAACGGCCTGTTCCCCGGCTCGGGCACGGGCAATGCGGGTCTGGCGAGCGCGGTCAACTATCTGACGCCCGGCGCCAATTCGCCGATCAACGATCTGCTGACCCGCGGGCAGGCGGCATTCCCCACCGCGGCGCGCTTCGGCATCCGCAACATCCGCACCGGGGAAGTCATCGGATCGAACCAGACCGGCGCGCTCAACGCGCTGAACGGCAACGGCTTCCTGCAGCGCACGACGCTCAACCACGATCGCATCGACGGGCGTGACCTGGGCATCAACGCCGGTGCCACCTGGGCGTTCGAGGCGGGTTCGATCAAGAACTCGCTGACCGTCGGCGGCATGTACTACAACGTCAAGCGCCGCCAGAACCAGTCGGCGACCGCCAGCGTCGTCAACGACGTGCGCAACAATTCCGACGTCTATGACATCGTCGCGCTGAACGGCGCCAACGGCGTCATCGGGTCGCTGACCGACAGCGGCCTGGTGTCTTATGGCGACTGGGGCAACGGCATCCGCGAGCGCAACGACGAAGCCGTGTCGCTCTACGCCAACGACGAAATCGCGCTGGGCGATCACCTGCGCATCGACGGCGGCATCCGCTGGGAACAGGACAGCGCGGTCGCGCTCGACGGTCGCAACGCCGCCGCCGCCGATCCCTCGCGCCGCATCGTGGCGGCGAACGGCGGGTTCGAACAGCTGGTGCCCGTCGGCCAGGGCGGCGTGCTGACCACGGTCGGCGCGACGTTCGCCGGCCAGTATGACGTTCGCCGTCGCAAGCAGGACAAGATCGCCTGGACGGTGGGTGCGAACTATCTGATCACCCCCAACCTGTCGATCTACGGCCGCTATGCCGACGGCTTCCAGACCAACAACGTCGACCCGATCACCACCATCAAGCTGTATGAAGCGGGCGTGCGCTATCAGTATGCGCGCATCTTCAGCGGATCGGTGACCGTGTTCCGCACCAACTTCGACGATCAGAACTACAATTTCGCCAACCCGAGCAACCCGTCGCAGCAGCAGAACATCAACGCCGACCTGCGTACCAAGGGTGTCGAGATCGACGTGATGGTGCGGCCGGTGACGTTCTTCTCGGTCGATTTCCAGGGCGTGTTCCAGGATCCGAAGCTGGTCAATCTGCAGATCGACGGCGCGAACCAAGCCGGCTTCGAGGGCAACCGTCCCGAGCGGACGCCCGCCCAGTTGTGGACCGTCACGCCGTCGTTCTCGCTCCCCAACGGGCTGGGCGAGGTCTACGGCCGGTACAAGTTCATCGGGAAGATCTTCGCCGATGCCGGCAACGGCGTGGCGCTGCCCAGCTATGGCGTGACCAGCGTCGGCGTGAACCTGAACCTGACGCCGCAGCTGCAGCTGAGCCTGAATGCGGAGAATATCTTCGACGTCGTCGGCCTGACCGAGGGCAATCCGCGCCAGGGACAGACGCAGGCGATCACCGACGGCTATTTCTACGCCCGCGGCATCGTCGGCCCCACCTATGGCGGGTCGCTGACCTTCCGCTTCTGATCCGGGCGGTTAGAACGATCATGGGGGGCGTCGTGACCGGCAGCGGTCGCGGCGCCCCCGTTTGTTGACGGGAGAAGGCGATGAAGCACGTGGCACGCATGATGCTGGGCGCGGCACTGGTGACGGCGGCAGGGATGGCGACGGCGCAGCGCGAGGCACCCGCACCGGATCTGGCGTATGAACTGACCGAGGGCCAGAACATCAACGCCTTCGTGCGGGAGGGACCGGTCGCGGCACATCTGCTGCTGCGCAATGGCGTCGACCCGCGCATCCTCGTCGCCTTCCCCGCCGGCAACAGCGGGGCGGGCCAGTGGTTCGCGCGGCTTGATCGCCCGGCAACGTGGCGCCTGGAACAGGCGCCGCGTCCGCTGACCATGGCGGAGCCGAACGGCACGGCGGGGCGCCGGCTGCACGGCGTGGTCGCGGTGGCCAGCATCGACGCGCCGCGGCTTGAGCTGCACAAGACGGTGCTCTCGTCGATCCGCTTCCTGCGCGACTATCAGGCGATCGGCCGCCTGCCGAACGAGGTGGAGGCGACCCCGTCCATCGCCGGCAACGTCGTGACCGGCTATCGCCGCCGGCTGGACGGCGCGCCGGGCTATTACCTGAAGCTGGAGGTGCTGGGCGGTCGCGTGGACGGCACCGCGATCCTGCCGGGCGCGGACGGCCGCATCCGCCTGCGCATCACCGCCGCCACCGGGGAGACGCCGCTGACCGGGCTGACGGCGGGCGCGTTGTTGACCGCGCGCGCCGCCGACGATCCTGCGGCGCGCGATGCGCTGCGCTTTCTCAGCTATCGCGAGAAGTTCCTGGCCGGATCGTGGCGGTTCCAGACCTATTTCGGGCGCGACACGCTGATGTCGGTACGCATGCTGATGCCCGTGCTGCAACCCGGCGCGGTGGAGGCGGGGCTGGGATCGGTCCTTGCCCGGCTCGATGCGCGCGGCGACGTCGCGCACGAGGAGGGGATCGGCGAATTCGCGGTGGTCGACCGCCGCGCGCATGGCGGCAGCGGCGACGCCGCGGTGCTCGATTACGCGATGGTCGACGACGATTACATGCTCGCGCCGGTCGCCGCGACCTACCTGCTCGATCACGCGGACCGTGCCGCGGCGCGTCGCTTCCTTGCGCGGGCGATGACCAGCGAAGGCGTGCCCGGCACGGTCGAGCCGGCGGGGAAGGCGCTGGTGCGCAACCTGCGCTTCGTGGTCGCGACCGCCGAACCCTTCGCCCGCACCCCGGCGGTCGAGCGGCTGGTGGCGCTCAAGCCCGGCCGCCTGACCGGCCAGTGGCGCGACAGCGAGGAGGGGCTGGGCCGCGGGCGATATGCCTATGACGTCAACGCCGTGTTCGTCCCCGCCGCGCTCGACGCCGCGGCGCGGATGCTGCGCGCGGGCCTGCTCGACGCCTATCTGACGCCGCAGGACCGCGCGGCGCTGGGCAAGGCCGGGGCGATGGCCGCGACTTGGCGCCAGCGCGCCCCGGCGCTGTTCCGCGTCGATATTCCGGCGGCGCAGGCGAGCGCGCGGGTGCGTGACTATGCCCGGTCGCTGGGGATTCCCGCCCAGCCCGCGCTGGCGTCGCTCGGCGATGCGCCGCTCACCTTCCATGCGCTGTCGCTCGACGCGGGCGGCAAGGCGGTGCCGATCGTCAATTCCGACGAGGGGTTCGCGCTGATGTTCTCGAACCCCTCGCCGGCGGAACTGGACACCTATGTCACCGCGGCGATGCGCCCGTTCCCGGCGGGGCTGATGACCGATATCGGGATGCTGGTCGCCAATGCGGCGCAGGCGGATGCGACCGCGCAGGGCCGTTTCACCCCGGCGGCCTATCACGGTGCGGTCGTGTGGTCGTGGCAGCAGGCGCTGTTCGCGGCCGGGCTGGAACGCCAGCTGGCCCGCCGCGACCTGCCCGCCTCGACCCGTGCGATCCTGACGCGCGCGCAGGCGACGCTGTGGCGCGCGATCCAGGCGACGCGCGCGACGCAAAGCTCGGAATTGTGGTCCTGGGCCTATGAGGGCGGCCGGTACAAGGTCGTCGCCTTCGGCGCGGGCAAGCAGGACGTCGACGAATCGAATGCCGCGCAATTGTGGAGCACCGTCTATCTCGCGGTGCAGCCGCCGAAGAAATAGGCGCGCGCCGCGGCCAGGCGGGACGGCGTCACTCCAGCATCAGGAACGCCGTCACCGTCAGCCGCCCGCGCGCCGGATCGTCGCCCAGCGCCGCCCCGGGCGCGATCGCACCGCTGTGGAGCAGCGAACTGCGATAGATCACCGCACGGTTCGGCTGCGCCGCGACCAGGGCGGTCCGCTCGAACAGCGGCGTCGAATCCGCGATATAGGCCGACGGCGGATCGCCGTCGCGACGCAGCTCATCGTTCAGCCCGGCCAGATACCCCGCCGCGCGCGCCGTATCGATCGTCTCGTAGCCGGTCGCGCGATGCCGGAAGAACGCGGTCCCGTCCCCCTCCCCCAGATAATGGACCAGCGCGATGCGGCGCGGGTCGGTGGCATCGATATGCGGCAGCCGTTGCGTCACGCTCAGCTGCGCCGGCGGCGTCGTCACGATCGAAAAGCTCGCATCGAGCAGCGACACGCCGCCGCGATGCCCGAACACGCCCGCCAGCACCGCGGTCAGCGCCGGGCGCACCGCCACGAAATAATCGGGCGGCAACGCCGCGCGGACGCCTGGATAATGATGCCGCCCCGGCGCGAAGCGCGCGGACAGCGCGGCCGTGCGCAGCGCCGCCGGATCGGGGTGGAACCCGTCCACGATCGCGATCGGCTGCCGCTCCGCGCCGATCCGCCGCGCGACCATGTCGGGCGTCGTCACGGTGCGCCGATCAGCTGCGCCAGCGCATCGTCGTGCATCGGCAGCGTCGGCGCGGCGCGCGCGATCACCTGCGCGATCTGCTCCACCTGCGCGCGGTTGGTATCGGCATCGAGCGCATCGGCGAGCGGATTGTAACCGCTGGCGGTCACGCCCTGCCCGTCGAGCACCGCCAGCCAGCTGGCTTCGCGGAACAGCTCGTCGCTGTCGAGGATCAGCCGCCCCGAACGGCGATATTGCGCCACGCGCGCGACCAGCGTGTCGGGCAGCGTCATGGTGCGGCAATGCTGCCACAGCGGCGCGTCCCGTCCGCTGGTGGCGTGATAATGGAGGATCAGAAAATCCTTGATCCCGTCCATGTCGCGGCCGAACAGCCCGTTGAACCGGTCCGCCAGCGCGGGATCCATGTCGCGGTCGGGAAACAGCGTCAGCAGCTTGGTGATGCCGCTCTGGATCAGATGGATGCTGGTCGATTCCAGCGGCTCTAGGAACCCCGACGACAGCCCGATCGCCACCACGTTCCCGCGCCACGGCCGCCGCCGTGTCCCGGCCGTGAAGCGCAAGGTGCGCGGCGCCGCCAGCGGCTCGCCGTCAAGGTTGGCGAGCAGCGTCGCGGTCGCTTCGTCCTCGCTCAGATGCGCGCTGGCATAGACATAGCCGTTGCCGGTGCGGTGTTGCAGCGGGATGCGCCATTGCCACCCCGCCGCACGCGCGGTCGAGCGCGTGTAGGGCGTGGTCGCGGCGACCCGCGCACAGGGCACCGCCACCGCCCGGTCGCACGGCAGCCAATGCGACCAGTCCTCCAGCGCCTCGCCCATCGCGCCGTCGATCAACAGCGCGCGGAACCCCGAGCAATCCACGAACAGCTCGCCTTCCAGCGTCTCCCCGCGCTCGGTGACCAGGGCGGTGACATGCCCGCTGTCGCCGTCGCGCACGATGTCGCGCAAGCGCCCCTCGACACGGACCACGCCGCCCGCCTCCGCCAGCCGGCGCAGGTAGCGGGCGTACAGCCCGGCGTCGAAATGATAGGCATAGCCCAACGTCGACAGGATCGAGCGCGCATCGCCGACCGGCCTGGCAAAGCGCCCGTCCCCCGCCAGCCGCGCCGCCAGCGACAGCGCCGATAGCGGCAACGCGCTCCCCTCCGCCCGAGCTTTCAACCAGCGGTGGTGAAAGGCGACCCCCGGCAGCGGCGCGCCATATTGGCCGAACGGGTGGAAGTAACGGTGGCCGGGCCGCGTCCAGTCGACGAACTCGATCCCCAGCTTGAACGTCGCCTTGGTCTCGCGCAGGAATTCGGCCTCGTCCAGGCCGATCAGATCGTTGAACCAGTGGATCGTCGGGATTGTCGCCTCACCGACCCCCACCGTCCCGATCTCGTCCGATTCGAGCAAGGTGATCGCCACCGTGGGCCCGAAACTGCGCGACAGTGCCGCCGCGGTCATCCACCCGGCGGTTCCTCCACCCAGAATCACGATGCGCGAGATACGTCGGTCGGTGCTCATCCGCGCGTCTTACGGCCTTCCGCGCCGCCCGGCGATACCATCCCCCCCCGTCGACGTCGACGCGGCCCCGGCGACCTATCCCTCCAGCAATATCGCGCGCATCCGGGCAAGGTCGGCATCGTCCACGCCGAGTTCCTCCACGCGATAGCGGTCGAACGACCCGCACCGTTCGTCGATGGCGGCGAAGGCGGCGGCAAGATATTGCGGCACGACCGTCATCATCGCGGCGACCACCCGCGACGATACGTCCACGCCGCGCGCGAAGCCGGTGTCGCCCAGCAGCCGCGCGGTATCCAGCGCGGTCGCGGTGGCCAGGAAATCGCGCTCGATCAGGTCCGGCGCCACGCCCAGCGCGCGCAGCACCAGCGCGGCGCCCACCCCGGTGCGATCCTTGCCCGCCGAACAATTGACGACCAGCGGCACCCGTCCGTCCACCAGCCGCCGGAACATCGCGCGATACATCACCCGGTGCTTGAACGGCAGTTCGCGATAGAGCGCGATCATCGCGTCCCTGCCCTCCTCCTCGCTCGAATCAGGGCGATCAAGCAGTGCGCGGAGCGTGGTGGTCGGCTCGGTATCGTCATCGACCAAGAGGTCGCACGTATCGTCGAACCAGCGCGTCGGGCGCTCGTCGCGCTCGGCGCGGGTCCGCAGGTCGCAGATCGTGACGATGCCCAAAGCGCGCAACCGCTCCTCATCGTCCGCAGTGAGATGCGACATCACGCCGGACCGGAACAGCCCCCCGCGCACGACGCGACGGCCATCGACCGTCGGATAGCCGCCGAAATCGCGAAAATTGTGGCCGCCGGCCAGCGGAACCAGTCGGTCGTCGTGCATCTCGATCCTCTCGGGCGCCGTTGCGGCGAATCGCCGGTGCTATAGCGTCGGCACGGCGGTGCCGGCACGCCGCATCTCGCCGGACGATGATGACGATATGAGGTCAGGGGACCAGGATCATCTTCAACGTGCCCTCCTCGCGCGCGTCGAACCTGGCATAGGCCTGCGCGCCTTGCGACAGCGGCAGCACGTCGGTGACGAAGCGTTCGGGGTGCAGCCGGCCCTGCTGGATCAGCGGGACCAGCTCGCCGAACTGGCGGGCCACCGGGCACATGCCGCTGCGCAGCGTCAGTCCGTTAACGAACACGCGCGCCATCGGGAATTCCATGCGCCGGTTCATGTTGACGCCGATGATCGATACGCTCGCCTGCTTGCCGGCAAGGCGCACCGCCAGCGCGATCGTCTTTTCCAGTCCCACCGCCTCGACCACGCTGTCGGCCATGCGGCCGTCGGTGGCGTCGCGGATAACGTCCGCGGCATCCTCCGGGCCCAGCGCGATCGCACCCAGCGAGGCGGCGACCGCGCGCCGCTCGGCCACCAGATCGATCGCGAAGACCGTCGCGGCCCCCAGGACGAATGCCGCCTCCACCGCCATCAGTCCGATCGGCCCCAGGCCGACGATCACCACGGTGGCGCCGGGCGCGATATCGGCATTGCGACACCCGAACCATGCGGTGGGCAGATTGTCGGTCAGCATGATCGCCTGGTCGGGGGTGATTCCCTCCGGCATCGGCACCGCGTTGAAATCGCCGGCGGGCACGCGCATCCCCTCGGCCTGGCACCCCTGCAGCCGGCTGCTCAGGCCGTAGCAATATTCGACGTCGTTGCTGCATTTGAGCACGTTGCCCGCCAGGCAATGGACGCACGCGCCGCACCCGACCGAGGCGGGGATCAGCACGCGGTCGCCGGCTTTCAGCCGCGTCACCGCGCGGCCGGTCTCCACCACCTCACCGATCGCCTCGTGCCCGATGCAGAAACCGGCATCATCGCGCAGCTTGTCGCCGTGATAGATGTGCAGGTCGCTGCCGCAGATGCCGCAGCGGTCGATCTTCACGACGATGTCGCGCGCATCCTCGATCCGCGGATCGGGCATGTCGCCGTAGCGGACGTCGCGCGGGGCGACATATTGCAGGGCCTTCATGGTGCGTCCTTCCGTCAATATTGCGAGCGACAGGTGCCACCGTCGCAGCGGATCGTCGTCGCGGTGACGAAGCTGGAGGCGGCGCTGGCAAGGTACAGCGCGGTGCCGACGATCTCCTCCGGGCGGCCGGGGCGGCCCAGTGCGTTGCGCGCCGTTTCGCGATCGACGTCGGCCCATGCCTTCGAAATGTCGGTCAGGAACGGTCCCGCGGCGATCGCATTGACGCGTACCCGCGGCGCATATTCGTGCGCCAGCGACGACGTCAGCGCCAGCAGCGCCGCCTTCGCCCCGGCATAGGGCACCACCTTGGGCGACGGTTCCAGCGCGGCGGTGGACGAGGTGAAGATGATCGAACCACCGTCGCCCTGCGCCATGCGGTGCGCCACCGCCGACGCCAGCCGGAACGGCCCCTTGAAGTTGAGCGAGACGACCGAATCGAACAGCTTCTCGCTGATCTCGTGCGAGGACATGGCGGGCGACATGCCGGCGTTGGCGACCAGCACGTCGATCCGCCCGAATGCGGCATAGGCCGCGTCGATCAGCCGGTCGACCTCGTCCCAGCGCCCGGCATGGGCCGCGATCGCCAGCGCGCGGCGCCCCTTGTCGCCGATCTCGGATGCCACCGCCTCGCACGCGTCGATGTTGCGGCTGGAGATGATGACGTCGGCGCCCGCATCGGCGAAGGCCAGCGCCATCTCGCGCCCCAGCCCGCGCGACCCGCCGGTGATCAGCGCGACCTTGCCCGCAAGGTCGAACATCGGATCAGCCATCGGCCTGCACCAGTTCGTCGATCGTGCGCATATCGTATCGGGCGCGCGCCGCCGCTTCCTGCCGCGGCAGGTGATAGGCGGGGAACAGCTCGTCGGTGGCGGAATAGGCCTTCAGCGTCTCGCGCGCGACGGTGACCTTGTGGACCTCGGTCGGTCCGTCGGCCAGGCCCAGCATGAACGAGGTCGCGACCTGCGCCATGAACGGCATTTCGTGGGTCAGCCCCAGCGAACCGTGCAGGTGCAGCGCGCGCGCGGCGACGTCGTGCAGCAGCTTGGGCATCGCCGCCTTCACCGCGGCGATATCGCGTCGGACGCGGCGATAGTCGTTGTGCTTGTCGATCAGCCAGGCGGTGCGCAGCACCAGCAGGCGGAACTGCTCGATCTCGATCCAGCTGTCGGCGATCTTCTCCTGCACCATCTGCTTGTCGGCGAGCAGTTCGCCCTTTGTCACGCGGCTCAGGACGCGCTCGGCCATCATGTCGAACGCCTTGCGCGCCTCGCCGATGGTCCGCATCGCGTGGTGGATGCGCCCGCCGCCCAGCCGCGTCTGCGCGATCGCGAACGCCTGCCCGCGCTCGCCCAGCAGGTTCCCGGCGGGCACGCGCACGTCGTGGTAACGGATATAGGCATGCGCGTGGACGCTTTCGCCGTACCAACCCACGTCGCGGACGATCTCCACCCCCGGCGTGGCGGTGGGGACGATGATCATCGACATGCGCTGATGCGGGGGCGCGTCCGGTTCGGTCACCGCCATCACGATCAGGAAATCGGCGAACCGCGCGTTGGAGGAGAACCATTTCTCGCCGCTGATGACCCATTCGTCGCCGTCCAGCGTCGCGCTGGTGGTGAAGATCAGCGGATCGGCCCCGCCCTGCGGCTCGGTCATCGAGAAGCAGGAGACGATCTCGTTCTCCAGCAGCGGCGCCATCCAGCGGGCCTTCTGCGCCGGCGTGCCGAAATGCGCGAGGATCTCCGCATTGCCGGTATCGGGCGCCTGCGTTCCGAAGACGACCGGACCGAAGCGCGAGCGGCCGAGGATTTCGTTCAGCAGTCCCAGCTTGACCTGGCCGAACCCCTGCCCGCCCAGTTCCGGCCCCAGGTGACACGCCCACAACCCTTCGCGCCGGACGATCGCCTGCAGCGGCCGGACGAGGCGCACGAAGTCGGGATCGTGGACGTTCCACTGGCTGCCGAGCACGTGGTCGAGCGGCTCCACCTCCTCGCGGACGAACCGCGCGACCCAGTCGAGCCGTTCCTGAAATGCCGGATCGGTTTCGAAATCCCAGCCCATCCGCGGTCCTCTCCCTGCGATGTCTCCTGGCAGCGGACCGTAGCGTCGGGCATTCTTAAAGCAACCGCTTTATCCGTTCGGGTCGCGTTGTCGCAGGATGGTGGCGGTCGTCGTGAAGATGCCCTGCGTGACATCGGCGCGTCCCCAGAACGGATGCGCATCGCCGCGCACCGCGTCGCAGGCGGCCTCGCGCGCGGTGAAGATCGCCTGCAGCGACAGCGTGGCGAAGACGATGCGGCGATCGACCTCCGCTGGCGGCACGTCGCCCAGCAGCCGGCGGACATGCTGCGTCGCGCGCTGGTAGCCGACGGCATGGCGGTCGACGATCGTGCTTTCGAACAGCTCGCGACGCTCGCCCATGATGTTGCTGATGAAGCGATGATAGGTTTCGAAATCCTCGGGATCGCTGCGCAGGTCCAGGCTGGGCTGAACCAGCGCGCGGACCACGTCGTCCAGCGTCACCGCGCCGGCCGCCTCCGCCGCGTCCAGCATCATGCAGCGATGCGCGTCGATCGCCCGCGCGCCATCGACCAGCAATTCGCGCAGCAGGTCGTCCTTGGTGCCGAAATGATAGTGGACCGCGGCGGTGTTCCGCTGGCCGGCCGCGACCGCCACTTCGCGCAGGCCGACCGCGCTGATGCCGCGGGTGGCGAACATGCGGCGCGCCACACGCTTCAGTTGCGTGCGCGTCGCGGTCGCCCGCTGCACCTTCGATCCCGATGTTGCCATCGCCGCGCCTTAGCGGTCCCGCGCGACGAAGGGAAACGGCGCGCGCTCATGCCCCGTTGCGCGCCTGGTCCCGCAACTGCGCCTTCAGGATCTTGCCCGCCGACGACAGCGGCAGCTGCGTGCGGAACTCGATGCTGCGCGGACACTTGTAGCGGGCGATCCGATCGCGACAATGTTCGATCAGGTCGTCGGCCGTCGCCGGCGCGCGCAGCACGACGATCGCGTGCACCGTCTCTCCCCAGCGATCGTCGGGGCGCCCCACCACCGCGCATTGCGCGACCGCGGGATGATGCGACAGCGCGCTTTCCACCTCGATCGAAAAGACGTTCTCGCCGCCGGTCAGGATCATGTCCTTCAGCCGGTCGACGACATGCACATAGCCGTCGGCGTCCATCCAGCCGACATCGCCGGTGTGCATCCAGCCGCCCCGCAGCGCCGCGGCGGTCTCGTCGGGGCGATTCCAGTAACCGCGCATCACCGCGTCGCCGCGCACGACGATCTCGCCATGCGTGCCGGCCGGCACCTCGCGGTCGTCGGCGTCGACGATCCGCATCTCGATCGCCATCACCGCCCGGCCGTTCGAGCGGACATGCGCGGCGTGCCGGTGGTCCGACGGCTGCAACAGCGCGACCGACCCCGACGTCTCCGTCATCCCGTAACCCTGCACGAAGCCGACGCGCGCCATCGCTGCGATGGCGCGGTCCATCAGGGCCGGCGCGATCGGCGCCGCGCCGTAATAGACCCGCTCGACACAGGAAAGATCGTGCTGCCCGAATGCGGGATGATCCAGCAGCGCCTGCAGCATCGTCGGCACCAGGAACAGGTCGCTGACGCGATGTTCCGCGATCGCGGCGATCACCGCGCCGGCGTCGAACGCCGGCAGGAAGACGTGCCGCGCGCGGTTGAGCAAGCTGGCGAGCAATCCCGACAGCGCGCCGACGTGGAACAGCGGCGCGGTGTGGAGCATGCACGCCCCCGGCGCGCTCTCCCCCGAGCCGGCAAGGCACATCGCATAGGTAAGCAGCGCGCGATGCGACAGCATCACGCCCTTCGATGCGCCGGTCGTCCCGCCGGTGTAGAGCAGCGCGGCCAGATCGTCGCCATGGCGCAATCGCTCGTCCGCTTCCGCCGCCGCCGCGACCAGGTGGTCGAGATCGTCGAACCCCTCCGCCACCGCTCCCGATACGATGACCGGCGGCAACTGCGGCATCGCGTCCCGGATCGCGGGCAGCAGCGGCAGGAAGCCGTGATCGATCACCAGCACGCGCGGCGCGCTGTCGGTCAGGGCGTGCGCGATCTCCGCGGCGGACCAACGCGTGTTGATCGGGACCAGCACGCCCCCGGCCCAGGCCGTGCCGAACAGCAGGTCGACAAACACGTCGCCGTTCGGCGCCAGCAACGCCACGCGGTCGCCCGGTTCGACGCCGCGGCCGGCCAGCACGGTCGCCACGCGCCGCACCCGGCCCACCACCTCGTGCCAGCGGCGCACGCGCGTGCCGTCGATCGTCGCGATGCGATCCGCGCCCTCGCGCAGCGCGCGATGCAGCGGCTGGGTCAGGTGCAGCCCGACCGACCCTGTCGTAGGCGCGGTCATGCGCCCGCCCCGCGGCGCATCGCGACGATCCGGCGGCCGGCCAGCACCACGCCGCCGAAATAGACGGTCGCGACGACGATCGTCAGCAGCACGCGGTCGAACCGCTCATGCTGCTGCAGCAACGGGGCCGCCAGGACCGTCACGTACAGCATATAGGCGCGGTTGATGACGAGCGGCAGCCAGCCGAGCAGCTGGCAGAAGATCGCGGCGACGATGACGGCCAGCGCGGGGACGGCCCCGACCGCCCCTGCCGCGACGATGCCGGCCTGCAGCAGCCACGCGGTCGCTGCCCCCGCGAGCGCGCCGACGCACAGCACCGGCAACGCCTTGTCGTCCAGCATGTCGATGTTCCCGAAATACCACAATATCAGGAACCCCGCGTACAGCGGCGCCAGGCCCAGCGCGGCGCCCAGCACCAGGAAACCGGCGATCAGCACGACCACGCCCAGCGTGATCCCCGCCGCCAGCGCGATGGTCAGCGGCGGCGCGGGCGCCGCCCCGGCCGTCACTGCCATGGCCGCACCACCACCTTCACGGCGTCGTCCGGGGTCGCCAGCCGCCGGAACGCGGCCGGCGCCTCATCCAGCGCGACCGCGCCGGTCAGGAACGCATCGGCGTCGATCTCCCCCTCCGCCAGCGCCGCCAGCGTCTCCGCGAACTCGTCCGGCGAATAGGCGAAGACGAAGCTGAAGCGCAGCTGCTTGTTGATGGCGATCACCGGCAGGATCCGGTCGTCCTCCTGACAGGCGCCGACCACCACGACATGCGCGGTCGGCGGCGCATTCTCGATCAGCGACTGCAACATGCCCGGCACGCCGACGCATTCGAAGATGATCGCATCCCGCAGGCTGCGCCCGGCCAGTTGCGCCGGCCCCAGCGATGCCAGCGTCGCGGGCACGTCATGGCGTTCCCATTCGCCGTGCGGCGACGTCGTTGCGGGATCGACGACGATGTCCGCCCCCAGGCGTTCGGCACGGGCGCGCCGCGCGGGGGAAAAATCGCTCGCGATCACCGGTCCGACCCCGCGGCGCTTCAACGCGACGATCACCGCCAGTCCGATCGGCCCGCACCCGACGACCAGCGCCACGGACCGCGGCGTCGGCGCCGCGACCGCCACCGCATGGGTGCCCACCGACAGCGGCTCGGTCAGCGCGGCGGCGTCGGACGACAATCCGTTGGCGACCGGCAACAACAGCGCCTCGGTCAGCACCACGCGCTCCGCGAAGGCGCCGCGGTAGCGGGTGGAAAAGCCGATCAGCTCCGGCCCCAGCGGACCGAAGGCGAACGGCGTGGAAACGACGCGCGTGCCGGGCTTCAGCCGCCGGTCGCTGCCCGGACCGTGATCGAGGATCTCGGCACAGAATTCATGCCCCATCACCAGATCGCAGGTCGGGTCGATCGTGTCCGCGGCGCCGGACCGAAGGCCGATCGCGACGCCATGTTCCAGATGATCGACCGCGTGAAGGTCCGATCCGCAGATGCCGCACGCCAGCACCCGCGCCACCACCTGCCCGCCGCCCGGCACGGCATCGGGAACGTCGGCGACCTGAAGCGTGGGGCCGCGCCGCACCAGCGCGCGCATCGTCGCGCTCATCGTGCCGCGGCCAGCTCGTGCGGCGGGCGCTGCGTGGCCCATTTGGGGCGTTCGGCTTCCAGCGCGGCGACGGTCTTGTCCCAGAAGGCCGCCGTCTTGCCCAGGAAGCGGATGTCGAACGTGTCGGCGGTGCGGAATTCCAGCACCTCGACCCCGTCCGGTCCCGGTTTGTAGTTGTACGGCACGTCGCGCCCCACGAAGAAGCCGTCACCCGCGCCCAGTTCCTCCGTGCCCAGCCGCAGCGATCCCGCGATGATGTAATAGAGGCAATCGGCGTTGTGGCTGTGCAGCGGCAGCGGGAAGCCGCTCTTGAACCAGGCATAGGTCAGGCTCATCCCCGGCATCGCGAACAGCAGCTTGACGACATTGCCCTCCGACGCGCCGGCCGCCTCGGCGCGGGTGATCCCGTCGATGATGATGTCGGTCAGTCCCGACGTCTCCATGCACGACGTCTCGCTGTAATCGGGCGCATCGGCTGCGCGATAGACCTGGAAACGGGGGGTGTCGCTGGTTTCGGATGGGACTGTCATGATCGCTCTCCTCACACGTTCTGGGATGCCGCCGCTTCCATGCGGGCGCGCAGATCGGGCTGGCCGGTATGGGCCGTCAGCCCGCCGTCGACCGGGATCGCCGCGCCGGTCACCGCGCTCGCGTCGTCGCTGGCCAGGAATGCGGCAACCGCCGCGATCTCCTCGGGCCGCGCGAACCGGCCGGCGGGGACGACCTGCTCCCACTCGGCGCGCAGGCCGGGGATCGCATCGACCCCGCTGGTCAGGATCGGCGTGTCGACCGGGCCGGGGCAGACGGCATTGGCGCGGATGTTGTCGCGCGCATGGTCGATGGCCAGGCTGCGCGTATAGTTGATGACGCCCGCCTTGGCGGCATTGTAGGCGGTGAAGCCATAGTCGGCATGCAGCCCGCTGGCCGAGGCGGTGTTGACGATCGCGCCGCCGCCGCGCGCCTTCAGGTGCGGGATGACCGCGCGGCAGCCGTAGAACACCGCATCCAGATTGACCGCGACGACCCGCCGCCATTGCTCGATCGCCAGATCGGGGGTCAGCCCGTAGCAGCCGATCCCGGCGTTGTTGTACAGGATGTCGATCCCGCCGAACGCCGCCGCGGTGTCCGCCGCCAGCGTCTCCATCGCTGCCGGATCGGCGACGTCCACGGGGCGGAATGCGGCGCGCTCCCCCAGTTCGGCGGCCAGTGCCTGCCCGCGCTCGACGTCGAGATCGGCGACCATCACCGCCCCCCCCTCGGCCTGCACCCGCCGCGCGAACGCCGCTCCGATCCCCGACGCCCCGCCGGTCACGATCGCCACCTTGCCGCCGAAGCGCATCATCTCTCTCCCGCCGGTAGGGTTCTCAGCCAGGCCGGAAGGTGCCGGGTCACCTCCGCGGCCCACGTCCAGTGGCCGCATCCGCCGAACAGGATCGCATCGGACAGATGGGGCACGATCGCCCGCATCGCCACGATCATGTCCAGTCCCGGAACCACCGGCTGGCCGTCACCTTCGACCGTGGCGCCCAGCCTGATGCCGTTCGCGGCGGTGAGGCGGGTCGCCGTCACGTCAGTACCGCCAGCCCAGCGTCACGCCATAGGTCGCCGGTCGCCCGGCCATCCGCCACGCCGTGTCGCCCTGGAACGTCGTGTTCCAGTAATATTTGTCGAAGACGTTGCGCCCCCACAACTGGGCACGCAGCTTCCCGTCCTCGGTTTCCACCCCGGCGCGCAGATCGACGAGCGTGCGCGCGTTGATCGACAGGATCGCCGGATCGCCGAAGGTGGAATTGGTGGCGCTGTTGTAATTGGCATTGGCGCCGACGGTGGCCTTCCACCGCTCGGTCAGCGGCCATTGATATTGCACGTCGCCCATCACCTGCCATTCCGGCGTGAACGGGAACGGCGATCCGGCATAGCTGCCGAAGGCCCCCGTGCCGTTGTAGCCGGTGAATTCGATGATCCGGCTCTTCACCCACGTACCCGACAGGTTGGCGGTCAGCCCGGTGCCGCGCGGGGTCCACACGATCGCCGCCTCGGCGCCGTACAGCTCCGATGTCGGGATGTTGACCAGCTTTTCGAGCAGCCCGAAGATCGGGTCGAGGATCCGCCCGCGAACCTGCTTGTTGCGATAATCATAGTAGAAGCCCGCGCCGTTCAGCTGCAACGTGCGCTCGGCGAGCGGCAGCTTGAACCCCGCCTCATAGGCGAGCAGCGATTCCTGCGTCGCCGGCAGGAAACCGGTGAACGACGATGCCGGCACCGTCGGGAAGCCGCCCGCCTTCCACCCCTTGGAGATATTGGCGTAGACGATCGCGCGGCTGTCGAACGTATAGGTCAGCCCCCCGCGCCACGACACATTGTCCTGCGACAGGCGATCGGTGACCAGCCCGGGCTGGAACGTCGGGCTGAACGTCAGGCACCCGCCCGCCGGGATCGGCACCAGCGGCGGCGCGCCGGTGAACACCTGGGTCAGGACGTTGAACGACAGATATGTCGTCCCGTCGGCGTCGTAGCCGCAGCCCCGGAAATCGCGAATATTGCGCGTATAGCGCACGCCGCCCTGCGCGGTCAGCCGCGACGTCACGTCATATTCGAGGTTCGCGTAACCGGCATAGCTCTTGACCGCCTGTTCGGTGAACACGCCCGATCGCGTCAGGATCGGCAGACCGGGGATAATGACGTTGCTGCTGAGATCGTCGGTGCGCAGGATCTGGCTTTCGCGCGCGCGATCGCGTTCGTAATTGGCGCCCAGGATCCAGCGGGCGGGGCCGGTCGTGCCCGTCAGCCGCAGTTCCTGATAGAAGCTGCGCACCCGGCCCGGGGTATAGCTGTCGAGCTGGCGAAACTGCGTACCGTCCAGGTCCTGGTACGAATTGGTGGTGAAGCGCAGCCATGACGAGATCGAGGTCAGCTTGACCGAATCCGTCAGGTCCCAGTCGGCGCGCAGCGATCCCTGATAGAAATGGTCGTCCCGGCGCATCGGCCAGTCCGCGCTCCAGTTCGCGGCGCGGGCATTGGCCGGTGCCGGCGGCACCGCCAGCACGCGGGCATAGGCGTTGCCGGGATTGTACGGCGTATGGCCGATCAGCTGCGGCGCCTGCACGTCCGACGTGTCGGACCAGGCGTTCAGATTGGCGGTCACGGTCAGCGCACTGTCCGGCCGCCAGACGAAGATCGCCCGCCCGCTCACACGGTCCGCACGCCCCAGCGTGTCATCGCGGGTATAGTTGCGCTGCCAGGTGCCGCCCTGCTCGGTCTTCATGCTGATCCGCGCGCCCAGCGTATCGGTGATCGGGCCGCTGACGAAACCGGAGGCGTCGAACGCGCCGAAGCGACCCAGGCTGGCGTCGGCGCCGGCGGCGAACTGCTCGCCGGGCTTGGCGGAGATATAGTTGATCGCGCCGCCCGTGGCATTCTGGCCGTACAGGGTGCCCTGCGGCCCCTTCAGCACCTCGACGCGCGCGATGTCGAGGCTCGCCCCCTCGGTCAGGATCGCGAACGGCAGCGGCACTTCGTCGACATAGACGCTGACGGCGGGCGAGGCGGACAGCGTCGATTCATAGAAGCCGACGCCGCGCAGCGTGTAGACCGGGGTGGCCACCTGGCTTTGCGTGAAGGTCAGGCCGGGCACCAGCTTGACCAGATCGGCGGTGCTGGAAATCCCCTGCGCGGCCAGCTGGTCGCCGCCGATCGCGGTGATCGACATCGGCACCGAGTTGACCGATTGGGCACGCCGCTGCGCCGTGACGATGATGTCGCCGGTCCCCGGAGCGGCGTCGGCCGGCGCGTCGGCGGCCGGCGCCGGCACGGCGACGCCGCTGCCGCTGCCCTCGACCGTCTGCGCCATCACCGGTGCCGCCGCCAGCGCCCACCAGGCCGCACCTGCGCACAACACCGCCTTCGAATATGCCATCGGCTGATCCTCTCCTGATCGGCCGGCGCATTCATGGTGCCCGGCTCGCGACCGGTAGAGCACCAATACCTTTTCTAGTCAATATCAACCAATCACGTCTGACTAATTTTCGAATGCGCCTCGCAGTAACGCCGATGGCTCAGCTTCATCTCCTCGATCGCGGCGTTGATGACGTGCCGGTTGCTGCCCAGCCGATGCTCGATGATGAGGCCCCGCGCGCTCGATACGAGCAGCCATCCGCGCGCGACCATCGCCTCCGGCTCCGCCAGCCCGCCCGCGGTCGCCAGCGCCCGCAGCTCCTCCGCGATCTCCGCCTCCACCTGCGCGGCGACGGGCTGGATCGCGGCAAGTAGCTCCGTATCCCAGCGCGCGGCGTTGAGGATATCGGTGAGCGCCAGGCCTTCCGGCGTCGAATGCGTGTCCCAGACGATTTGCGCGTAACCGGCCAGTCGCTCGAACGGATCGTCGATGGCGTTGGCGCGCTCCCGTGCTGCGTCCATTACCGCACGCATCGTCCGCTGCGCCGTGGCGATCGCCAGGTCCAGCCGGGTCGGGAACTGGTGCAGCACCGATCCGCGCGACAGCCCCGCTTTGGCCATCACGCTCTCGATCGTCATCGCGGCGAAGCCCGATTCGACGATCCGCTCCACCGTCGCCGCCAGGATACGCTCGCGCGTGGCGGCGCCCTTGTCCGTCAGTCGGCGCGTCGGGCGCTTGATATAGGCGGGGTCGCTGTTCTGCATGGGCCGATCTGACCCGTTACGCCGCGCAATTCAATCGCCGGGTTCGGCCGGGCGAACGCCGGAGGAAGCGATACGCACCGCGCCGATGACGGCAGCGACGCCCCTGCACCCGCCGGGCGGATGTGTCCGGTTCTGCAGCAGGTGCCGCCGCGCGAAAGCCGCGCTTCCGTGGCCTTTCGGGCATGACAGCAGCGTATCGGGAAACGGAATGGCGGAGAGGGTGTCTGCCGGACCCGTGTCCGCGCTGAATCGCCCACGATCGCTAATCCCCTGAAGAACCGGAGTTCTTACCCGGTAGCTTGCCGCCCCCGACCTTCCCTGTTCGCCCACGACCGCTCAAAACTGTGGGGTCAACTGTAGGGACGGAGACGATCATGGGAAAGCTGAACACCCTCGCCATCAAGGCCCTGACCGCGCCGGGACGCTATGCGGACGGAGACGGGCTGTATCTCGTCATCAAGGGCAGCGGCTCGCGGTCTTGGGTGCTGTTGATCCAATGGAACGGTCGGCGTCGAGAGTTTGGTTTAGGGTCCGCGAAGACGGTGGGCGTCAAGGAAGCCCGTCAGAGGGCCACAGAGACGCGTCGGCAGGCCGAGGCGGGTACGGACCCGGCAGAAGCCAAACGGGCCTCACGAAGAATCCTAGCGGCCATGCCGACCTTTCGCGAGGCAGCGCTCGCTGTCCACAGCGAGCGCGAGCGGTACTGGAAGAACCCGAAGCATCGGGCGCAGTGGCTCTCGACGTTGCAGACCTACGCATTCCCTAGCATCGGCGGGACGCCGGTCGATAAGGTCGCCGGGCCAGCGATCCGCGACCTGCTCGCGCCGATCTGGAACGACAAGCCGGAGACGGCGCGGCGCGTTCTTCAACGGATCAAGACCGTGCTCGATTGGGCGCACGCCAAGGGTCACAGGGCGGAGGAAGCGCCCCTGCGATCCGTCAAGACCGGGCTGGCACGGCAGACCACGCGACCGGGCAATTTTGCCGCGCTCCCGTACCAGCAGGTGGAAGGCCTCATGGCCAAGCTCATTGGGAACGACACGGCGGGCCGACTGGCGTTGCAGTTCGTCATCCTGACGGCTGCGCGATCGGGTGAGGTGATCGGCGCGACGTGGGAAGAAATCGATTTTGCTGGGGCGTTGTGGACCATCCCCGCCAGTCGCATGAAGGCCCAGAAAGAACACCTTGTGCCGCTCTCGCCCGCCGCCCTCGCCGTGTTGCGGGTCGCAGAGAGCATGCGGAAGGGTATCGCGGGTGAGCCAGTGTTCCCCGGACCAAGCGGCAAGCCCCTGAGCGACGCCACGATGCGGAAGGCGTTGAGAACTGCGGTCGGCGGGACGTGGACGGTCCACGGCTTGCGATCCAGCTTTCGCGATTGGGCAGCGGAGGCGACGACGTTCCCCAGCGAGGCGGCAGAGGCCGCACTGGCCCACGTCATCCCGAGCAAAACCGTCAAGTCGTACCTTCGATCGATCTACCTCGATATCCGACGGACGATGATGACCGATTGGGCGACGTTCGTGGGGGCGGGCGCGCCGCCGATGCTCAAGGCCGCATAACTGCCGGTCCTACTCCCTTCCGGTTTTTTCCGTTTTACCGGGTACTTTGTACCGTTCCATACTGCACATTTTATATATCTGGATTTGATGATGATGTTGAAAAGTAATATATAAATGAAGAGTTACCCGGTAAAACAGAAAAAACTGAGACATACTGAAGGCGGAGGTGGCGTACTTCAGTAAACTGCAGCTGCTACAACTACCCGGTAACTCGGCCAGTGGCGGCTGACAGCGGCTCCGATCGAACGTAGATGGTGTGTCGGAGGCGAACACCATGACCAACATCTACAACTTGCAACGTGACACATCGACCAGCAGCGGCAGCGGGGACCGGCTTGGCCGCCTCGCGTACAGCGTGCCAGAGGCGTCCGCCGCGATCGGTATCGGCAAGACCAAGCTGTACGCGCTAATGACGGAAGGCGTCCTGCCGTCCACGCTCATCGGCAAACGCCGCCTCATCCGTGCCGCCGATCTAGAAGCCCTCATCGCCGGACAGTTTGGCCGACCAACGTAACCGCCGCCGCCTGGGCTACGCCATCGCCATGTCGCTGAGCGCCGGACAAGGAGGGTCTGGCCATAAGGTCCAGAGCGCTAGGTCCGCTCCACTGGCACGTGGTATGGAATCCGCATGAACGATAGCCATCTGGACCTTTCCCGCGAAACCATTCGAGCAGCTGCGATCGATCCGTCACACGTTGCAGCGCGGCTGAGTTTTGCAAAGTTCACCGCAAACACGTTCAAGAACTTGGGCGAGAAATTGTTTGTCTGCGGTCATATACTTGGCCCCGACCGACGCGACGGCGTTTCACCGTTCGGGCATGGCGACGATGCCGTGGTCGCGGTTTCGATGCTGCTACGCATTGGTAGTGAGCTTGTATCAGGATGTGCGGACCTTGTGGACAGGGGCCGTCACTATGCGGGCGCAGCACTTGTGCGTCAGCTTGTCGAGGTGGAATATCTGGCATGGGCCTTTGAGAAAGATGATGAAGAATGTCGCCGCTGGCTTCGAAGTACGCGGGAGGAGAGACATTCGTTTTTCACACCCGCCAAGCTTCGCAAGGCGGCCGACGGTCATTTCAGGAGCGCCGATTACGGCTTTCACTGCGAGTTAGGTGGCCATCCCGTACCGGGATCGTGGCGACTGCTGAATGACGCTGAAGCGGTAGGCCAGTTAATGCTTTCCGACTGTCTTGGCCATTCAACACATATTTGGAACCATTTCCTCGGATGGGGCAAACACCACACTGTTGGCGATAAAACGTTCGCCGACTTGGTCTTCGGGAACGATGCCAACCGCACAGTCGTGGAGATGCGTAACCGCCATGATGAGTGGAAGCGGCGGGATGGTCTGACCCAGTTGCCGCCACCTCCGGCGAGCAACGTGGCGAATGCATGACAGGCCCGCTCCTAGCCGGAACGACGCTTTACGACTGGAACAACCGATGTTCGGTGATCGAGAATGGGCTGTAGCTGCCGTTGACCGCTGCCGTCTGTAGCGGCGGTCGCCAGCGGGGAGGGGCGCGACCCCAGATGACTCCACTCGGGACGCAGTTCCACGGAAATCGACCTTGTCACGACAACGTCATTGAACCCGCCCCTCAATTCGACGTAACAGTCCCCTGTCGCTCCGACTTTGAACGGGAGGAGTGACCCGCAATCGGCGGCGAACACAGGCTCTCGGCCATACGGTCGGGCGGCCTGCGAAATACAACACCTTCGGGGAATACGCGGGAGGCGTGTTCCTGTGTTCGCGTCGTTCAACCGACCCGACTGGCGGGGCGGTGCGGCGAACACGGGGACTTACATGCCTTTAACCCTTGTTGCTGCGCTGGCGATCCAAGCGTCAGCCCCAATGCCCTCGCCGTGCGAAAAGCTGCTACGGAGCTTCGCAGAGAACGAGGTAGCGTTCACCATCATCGACGATGCCAACCAGTCGATGCTCAAGGCCGATCAAACCTATGCGAACGCTACTGGCGACCTGAACGTCGTGTCTCGTCGCCTACGCGCGATAGCCGACTCACACGAGAAGTTCTCGCAGAATGGGGACCGCATCGTCCCGCTACTCGCTGGACAGGGCTGTCCTTTGCCCGACCATGTAGCCAGCCCGACGACGTTCCGCGCTGACGTACAGGCCTGTACCGCCGCGAAGGGGGCACCGAACGAGGCCAACGTTTGCGGGTACGTCGCTCGCGCCGTTGCAGCTACGATGGCGAGGGCAAGACCAGCGGTGCCTGCGCGGCGCTCACGGCGCTGAGACCACGCGCCTGCCTGATGCAGATATAGAACCGTCCAAGAACTCAGCAAAATGCCGCGCAATGCCGGGCGCATGATTGCATCGGTCGTGCGCCCCTAGCGCTAAAAATGCATGTTGCCCTTCACAGGCCGGGCGGTCGCAACCCGCGTGTGGGGAAGGATGAGGGGAACATGACCCGCGCTTCGCGCTTTATCGATCTAATTCAACGATTTATCGTGGGTAAGTGGCGGAGAGGGTGGGATTCGAACCCACGGTACCCGTGAGGGCACAACGGTTTTCGAGACCGTCCCAATCGACCACTCTGGCACCTCTCCGCGGAGGGACGCCGGGGCCGTGGAAACGGCGGCCGGCGGCGATCGAGCGGCGCCCCTAGCGCGGTCGGGCGCGGGACGCAAGCGGGTCGACGTTGTGCGCTGCGATTTCCGCATTAGATAGGGGGCATGATCCGTACGCATCTGTCGCCCCCTGCCATCGCTCTGCCCGAGGCGCCCGCGGTGGCGCATGCCCGCTTCTCGATCGGCGACGTCGTCCGCCATCGCATGCTCGACTTCCGCGGCGTGGTGTTCGACGTCGACCCCGTCTTCGCCAACAGCGAGGAATGGTATCAGTCGATCCCGGAGGGGCTGCGCCCGCGCAAGGACCAGCCGTTCTATCACCTGCTCGCCGAGAACATGGAATCGACCTATGTCGCCTATGTCAGCCAGCAGAACCTGGTGCATGACGACAGCGACGAACCGGTCGATCACCCCGCGATCGCCGGGCTGTTCGATCGGCGCGCCGACGGCGGCTACGGCCTGAAACCGCTGCACCGCCACTGACCGGCGCGCCGCGGCGCCGCGGTGGCGGGATAGCGGTTGACACGAATCGCCCCATCCCTTAGCAGCCGCGCTTCTCCCGTGAAGGTGCGCCCTTTGCGGGTCATGATATTTGGGAAGTGACAAGAGCCATGTTCGCAGTCGTGCGCACGGGCGGCAAGCAGTATCGCGTCGCCGCCGGAGACAAGATCGTCGTCGAGAAGATCGAGGGCGAGGCCGGCGCGTCGGTGACGCTGGGTGACGTGCTGCTCGCGGGCGAAGGCTCGGAGCTGAAGGACGTCGCCGGCCTGACCGTCGCCGCCGAGATCATCGCCCAGGCCAAGGGCGAGAAGGTGATCGTTTTCAAGAAGCGTCGCCGCCACAACTATCGTCGCCGCAACGGCCACCGCCAGAACCACACGATCCTCAAGATCGTCTCGGTCGGCTAAGCCCACAGCAGCGCAGGAGTATTCGCAATGGCACATAAGAAAGCAGGCGGTTCGTCGCGCAACGGTCGTGATTCGGCCGGCCGTCGCCTTGGCGTGAAGAAGTTCGGCGGTCAGGAAGCGATCGCGGGCAATATCCTCGTGCGTCAGCGCGGGACCAAATTCTATCCGGGCCGCAACGTGGGCATGGGCAAGGACCATACCCTGTTCGCGCTCGTCGACGGTCGCGTCGTGTTCCATGACGGCAAGCTTGGTCGCAAGTTCTGCTCGGTGGACATGATTCAGGCCGCGGCCGAATAACATCGGGCGACCATGCGGGTTGCCCTCCAGGGCGACCCGCCGGTTCCGGGAACGGAACCCCGCCAGACAAGGGAGACGGGTCGCCCCGGCTCCCTTTTTTCTTGCTCCCTCCCCTGCCCTGTGTCGCGCCCACGTCATCCGCGCGTGGCAGCGGCCCGATCGAGGAGACGGAGCATGTTCGCGTTGACGCCCCGACTGACGTTACGGCCCGGCTGGCCGGAGGACGCGCCCGCGCTGGCGCGCGCGATCGGGCATGAGCCGGTGGTCCGCAACCTGTCGCGCGCGCCCTGGCCCTATGGCGTGGCGGATGCGGCGGCGTTCCTCGCGCTGCCGCGCGGCGCGCACGAACCGCGGTTTCAGATCTGCGAACGGTTCGGCGATCACCGGCTGATCGGCGGCATCGGCCTTCACCTGGAGGCGCATGGCGACTGGGAACTGGGCTATTGGCTGACCCCCGACGCCTGGGGCCGCGGCTATGCGACCGAGGCGGGGCGCGCGGTGCTCGACATGGCGCGCCACGCGCTCGGGCTGAAGCGCGTCGTCGCGCGGCACTTCGTCGACAATCCCGCTTCAGGCCGGGTCATGCGCAAGCTGGGCTTTGCGCCCACCGGCACGCGCTCGCGCCTCCCCACGCTCTCGCGCGGCGGCGAGGTGGAGTGCGTCGACTTCGCGATCGACCTGCGCGGCGATGGCGAAGCCGCCGACGACCCGTCGAACATGCCGATCGCCGCCTGACGACCGCTGCCCCCCGCGCCACGACCGGCGCGGGGGGCATCAGCATGGTTACGCCGCCTGCGGCATCACCGCCGCTTCATAGTCGCTTTCCGCCAACCCGATCAGCGCGCGGTCGTCATGCTTCCACGGGTGGAAGCCGGGCAGGAAATAGGCCAGCCACACCCCCGCCATTTTGCGCGCCATGCCGGGGCGGCCGAACGCATACCAGGCCATCCGCGCCCACACCTTCGGCCCGGTCAGCCCGTCCTGCCGCAGCAGCTCGGCCATGCCGCGCGCGCGGCCCTTCAGGAACTGCCAGCTGGTCAGCCACATCACCAGCGACTTGACCCACCAGCGGCGGAAGCGCGGCCAGTCGCGCGTCGCGTGCAGCCAGGTGTCATAGGCGACGCCCTTGTGCTCGATCTCCTCGGCGGCGTGCCACAGCCACAGCGCGCGCGCCTGCGGATCGGCGCCCTCCAGATGGCGCGGGTCCGCGATCAGCGCATGCGCCAGCATCGCGGTGAAATGCTCCAGCGCACAGGTCGCCGCCAGGCTGCCGATCGGCGGCCTGCCCCTGGTCAGCGCCAGCGCGGCATCGACGTCGCGGTCGAGCAGCGTGGTGTCATATCCCTGGTCGGCGACATGGCGGTTGAACGCGACATGTTCGCGCGTATGCAGCACCTCCTGCTTGATGAAGGCGTTGATCTCGCGCTCCAGCTTGGGCGGCGTGCCGTCGCGGAAGCGGCGGACGCTGTCGACGAAGAAGCCCTCGCCCTTCGGAAACGTCACCGACAGCGCGTTGTAGAAGGCAGTCGCATAGGGATCGTCGTTGAGCCACCAGCGCCGCACCTGCCCGTCGCGGGCGAAGCGCCGGTCGCGCGGGGTGATCGTCAGGTCGGCGGGCGTGGTTGCTTTCGCCACGGAAACCTCCAGTAAGGGTAGGGACAACAAACAATAACTGACAAGAGTGTAAGTTACGTGACCGCCACCGCGCTTTCAACCCCCCGCCGTCGCCTGACGCCCGAAGCGTCGCGCGACGCGGCGCTGGATGCGGCGCGTTCGCTGCTGGTCGAATCGGGGCCGCAGGCGGTGACGCTGAAGGCGGTGGCGGCGCGGATCGGGCGCACGCACGCCAACCTGCTCCACCATTTCGGCTCCGCGGACGGCCTGCAGAAGGCGCTGATCGAGCGCATGGCGACCAGCATCGTCGGCACGATCCGCGACGCGGTCCACCGCTCGCGCGCGGCGCGCGACCCGGCGGAACTGGTCGACCTGGTCTTCGACGCCTTCGGCCGTAACGGCGCCGGGGCGCTGGCCGGGTGGATGATCCTGAACGGCAACCACGACGCGCTCGATCCGATCCTCACCGCGATCCATGATCTGGTCGAGGATCTGTCGAAGGACGAGGATCGTCCGAACGTGCCGATCCGCGATGAAACGCTGCATCTGGTGCTGATGGCGCTGGGCGACGCGCTGCTGGGCGCCCCGATGGCGCGCGCGCTGGAACTGCCCCGCGACCGCGCGCGCGCGATCGCGCGGCAGATGCTGCTGGCGGACCATCTGGACGGCGTCACTTCCGCCACGTGACGCTGATTGGGCGAAGGCCGCGCAGGCCCGCTTGCGACCGTTCAAAAAGCGCGGCATTTTTCCATCATGACAGCGATCATCTACCTATCGCCCGGTGACGAGATGCCCGACCATGGGGACCAAGAGCCGTGGTTGATCGTTGAGGCATCAGACGATGGGCGGTTTTTTGGGACAGGTGCAGCGTGGAAGCCGAGCGGCGCATGGGTCGGCTATGGCTCGCTGCCCGAGAACGACAGGACCTTGGCCGAAGCTTTGGCAGCTGCAGAGCGATGGGCCGATAAATACGGTGTTTCCACGATCTGGGTTCAAACTGCGCCTTAGGTCCGCATCCCACCAAAACCAGTCGTAGACTACTCCACGAGAATCCCGCCGCCGCAAACCCACCTCGCCCCCCCTCACACTCCGATATCGCTTTAACCGCGCCGAAGCGGTAAGGCGCGCGCCATGCATTTCCTCGATCAGGCAAAGATTTTCGTCCGCTCCGGCTCCGGCGGTCCCGGCGCGGTCAGTTTCCGGCGCGAAAAGTTCATCGAATATGGCGGGCCGGACGGCGGCAACGGCGGCAAGGGCGGCGACATCATCTTCGAGGCGGTGGCCGGCCTCAACACGCTGATCGACTTTCGCTACACCCAGCATTTCCGCGCGCCGCGCGGACAGGGCGGATCGGGCAGCAACCGCACCGGCGCGGGCGGCGACGATCTGGTCATCAAGGTGCCGGTCGGCACGCAGGTCCTCGCCGACGACGAGGAGCGGACCCTGCTCGCCGACCTGACGCGCGTGGGCGAGCGGATCGTGTTCCTGCGCGGCGGCGACGGCGGGCGCGGCAATGCCAGCTACAAGACGTCGACCAACCGCGCGCCGCGCCAGCACGGCACCGGCTGGCCGTCTGACGAGGCATGGGTGTGGCTGCGGCTGAAGCTGCTGGCGGATGCCGGGCTGGTCGGGCTGCCCAATGCCGGCAAGTCGACCTTCATCAACGCGGTCACCAATGCGCAGGCGAAGGTCGGCGCCTATGCCTTCACCACCACCCGCCCGCAACTGGGCGTGGTGCGCCACCACCAGCGCGAATTCGTCGTCGCCGACATCCCCGGCCTGATCGAGGGCGCCGCCGACGGTGCGGGGATCGGCGACCGCTTCCTGGGGCATATCGAGCGGTGCCGCGTGCTGCTCCACCTGATCGACGCCAACGACAAGGATGTCGCGGAAAGCTATCGCATCGTCCGCGACGAACTGAACGCCTATGGCGGCGGACTCGACGAAAAGCCGGTGGTCGTCGCGCTCAACAAGATCGACACGCTCGACGACGAGCTGATCGCCGCGCTCTCGGCTGAGCTGGAGGAAGCCAGCGGCGGCCCGGTCATCCCGCTGTCGGGCGTCAGCGGCGTCGGCGTCGACTGGGCGCTCGACCGCCTGCTGGAGGCGATCCCCGCCAACGACCGTCCGGTGGAGGACGATGGCGAGGAAGACGAGGTGCAATGGTCGCCGGTGTAACGCCCCCTTACCGCCAGCTGTTCAGCGCCGGCGCGTAGCGGTCCGGCAGGATGCGCAGCGGTGGCGGCGCGCCGAGGATCGCCCGCGCGCGTTCCAGCGTCGCGGCATCGTAATAGGGTTGCCGGAAACCCGGCTGAACGGTGATCAGCATCGCCGATCCGACCGGCAGTCGTTCCAGATCGCGGCGCCACACCGCCGCCAGCGCCTCGGCATCCTTCATGCAGATCGCCGCCCGCTCGATCAGGTCGCGGTTGGGCGGCGGCGCGTAGCGGCGGCTTTCCGGCGAAGCGGCCTGGTCGATCCGCGCCAGCAGCGCCGCCGCCTCCGCGGTCCTGCCCAGCCCGTGCAGCACGCAGGCGCGCACCGTGTCGAACTGCACCATCGCGCCCGGCACGACCTGCGCGCGCTTCGCGACCGTCGCGAACGCACGCTCGGCGCGGTCGAAATGCGGCGACGCCTCCGCATAACGCCCCGCCAGCGCCAGCATCGAGGCGGCCTGTAGCTCGGCGTTGATCGCATAGGGGGACGCGCCCAGCCGCGCCGCCGTGTCGTCGAGCGTGGCCACCGCCTCGTCGATACGCCCCTGCTCCGCCTGCGCGCCCGCGAGGGCCAGCGACATGCTCGACCATTCGGAACGGTCCCAGTCGTTCTTCAACGGATGGACGTCGCGCTCTTCCCGCAACAGCGCGATCGCCTCGGGCCACCGTCCCGCATCGCGAAGCGCCGCGACATATTGCAACAGCGCGCGCACCCGCGTCCGCACCGCGCCCTGCGCCGGCTGCGCCGCCCGGGTCCCGGCGCGGCCCTTCTCCCATGCGGCGCGCGTGCGTGCGATCATCGCATCGCGCAACGGCGACACATCCTCCCCGCCCCAGCGCGTGATCGCATCGTGCAGGAACGCCAGCCGCCGGTCGGCCAGAATCGCGATGACCGGCGCCAGCGTATCGAGCGGCACCGTCTCCCACCGCGCCGCACCGGCAAGCGGCCGATAGCGCAGTTCGCCGATCCCCTCGCCTGTCTGCAACTCGACCGCGCTGTCGACGCCATCGATCTGCGCGGTGCCGCGCACCGTCTCCGCCGCTGCCGGCGGCATGCCGATCATCGCGACGATCCCGATCGCCGCCCAAGTGCCCCGCTGCATGTTCTGCTCCCGTCCCCTGTTTCGGCATGTGGACAAGTTCGTCGTGGCACGTCGTCATCCGTGACGCTAGTCAGCCGACATCATGTCGCTGTTCCCGCCTGCCACCTGCCCGCGGCTGATCGTCAAGATCGGCTCCGCCCTGCTCGTCGATCCCGACGGCGGCGTGCGGCGGGCGTG
>NZ_LSJO01000677.1:0-326 GCF_001556735.1 Sphingomonas sp. CCH9-F2
GTGGACGACCTCCGCACCAGCGTAGCTGTGCGATGATGTGGTCGTTGTAGGTCCACGTCTAGGAGTCGTTCCATGGAGCAGGAGGTTGTCACCGCCGGATTGGATCTGGCGAAGAATGTGTTTCAGGTTCACGCTATCGGCGCCGATGGCGCAGTGCTGATCCGGCGCAAGCTGCGCAGGACCGAAGTCATCCGCTTCTTCGCTGAGTTGCCGCGTTGCCTGGTCGGCATGGAAGCGTGTGCCTCGGCGCATCACTGGGCGCGTGAGTTGATGGCGATCGGCCATGAGGTGCGCCTCATGCCGCCAGCCTATGTTAAGCCGTATGT
>NZ_LSJO01000678.1:0-11060 GCF_001556735.1 Sphingomonas sp. CCH9-F2
CCCTACCCCCCGATCAGCATCGCGCCCGCGGCGGCGAAACCCGCCACCGCCAGGATGCCCAGCACGCGCGCCAGCGATTCCTTGCGGAAATCCCCCAGCCGCTTTTCCACCAGCCAGAAGGTGCCCGCCGGGGTCTTCTCGATCGCGCCGAACGCCACCATCCGGTCGAAGACGCGCCGTTCCAGCCGCCCCGCCGGCCGTTCGAAGGCGATCGCGCTTTCCTTGCGGGTCGCGCCCGCCGACACGAAATGCCATTCGATGCGCTTGCGCGCGCGCGCCACCATTGCCGCCACCACCGTCCCCGACATCGCCTGCGATTCCTTCTACGCTATTTCCGCCCCTGATGGCGGATGTTGCCCGGCCGCCCGCGCCGCTTGAGCACGCGGGGCGGCTTGGCGCCCTCGCTGCGCCGCGTACCGCCGCGCGCGCCGCCGGCGGGCGTGCCGTAGCGGCCCTCGGGCAGTTCGAAGCGCAGCGCGCCCGACACCGGATTGGCCTCCGCCAGCCGCAGGTCGAGCCGCTGGCCCTGCGCATATTCCTCGCCGCTGGTTTCGCCCACCAGCCGCCGGGCGCCCTCGTCGAAGCGGAAATATTCGCCGCCCAGGTCACGCACCGGCATCAACCCGTCGCCGCCCATCCCCTCGACCGTCGCGAAGAAGCCGAAATTGGTCACCCCGGTGATCCGCACCGGCACGATCTGCCCGACACGCTCCGCCAGGAAGGCGGCGACATAGCGGTCGATCGTCTCGCGCTCGGCCTCCATCGCGCGGCGTTCCAGCGCGCTGATCGTCTCGCCGACGCGCTCGAAATCCTCGTCTCCGCCAAGCCCGCCTGGTCCCAGCGCATAAGCGGACACCAGAGCGCGGTGCACCATCAGGTCGGCATAGCGGCGGATCGGCGAGGTGAAATGCGCATAGCTGCCCAGCGCCAGCCCGAAATGGCCGTGGTTGGCGGGCGCATAATAGGCCTGCGTCTGCGAGCGCAGAATCTGCTCCATGATTTCCGGCCGGAAATCGGCGTCGCCGACCCGCTCGATAAGATGGTTGAACGTCTTGGGCCGGATCACCTGCCCCAGCGCGAAGGGGACGCCGAACGTCTCCAGATAATCCTTGAGCGCGACCAGCTTCTCGCGCGCGGGGGGTTCGTGGACGCGGTACATCACCGGCGCCTTCTTCGCCTCCAGCGCCTTGGCGGCGGCGACGTTGGCGGCGATCATGTAATCCTCGATCAGCCGATGCGCGTCGAGCCGCTCGCGCGCGGCGACCGACATGATGCGGCCCTGCTCGTCCAGCACCACGCGGCGTTCGGGCAGGTCCAGTTCCAGCGGGGCACGGGCATCGCGCGCCTTGGCGAGGGCGCGCCAGCAGTCCCACAGGGGGATGAGCGCCGTGTCGACAAGCCCGTCATCCCAGCGAACACCGGGATCGGGCGCCGTGGGCGTGTCGGTGGTGGGGGGAGATCCCGGTGTTCGCCGGGATGACGCATGACGGTCGATCGCCGCCTGCACGTCCTCATAGGCGATGTTCGCCGCCAGCCGGACGGTCGCGCGGGTGAAGCGCCATCCCGTGAGCACCCCCGCCTTCGACACCTGCAGATGGCAGGCGAGCGCGGCGCGATCCTCCCCTTCCTTCAGCGAACACACGTCGGCGGAAAGGATTTCCGGCAGCATCGGCACGACGCGGTCGGGGAAATAGACCGAATTGCCGCGACGGCGCGCCTCGCGGTCCAGCGCGCTGCCGGGGCGGACGTAGAAGCTGACGTCGGCGATCGCGACGATCGCCTTCCACCCGCCCTCGTTCGCGGGATCGTCGTCGGGCGCGGCCCAGACGGCGTCGTCGTGATCGCGCGCATCCGCCGGGTCGATCGCGACGATCGGCAGGTGGGTCAGATCCTCGCGGCCCGCGCCCAGCGGCTGGCGCGCGACCCGCGCCGCTTCCTCCAGCGCCTCCGCGGCGAAGACGTCGGGGATGCCCAGCCGGTGGATCGCGATCAGTGAGAAACTGCGCGGCGCGAACGGATCGCCCAGCCGCTGCACCACCCGCGCGGTGATCCGCGGCGGGCGCCCGGCCTTTTCGGCCAGTACCAGCTCGCCCGCCTCCGCACCGCCGGCATCGGAGACGGCGACTTCGCGCCGCTCCTTCTTGTCGACCGCCTGCAACCACATCCGCTCGCCGTCGCCGCGCAGCACACCGATCATCTGTTCGGCGCTGGGTTTCAGCACCTTCATCGGGTGCGCGGTCCAGCCGCCGCCGGTTTCCTCGGTGCGCGCCAGCACGCGCTCGCCGACGCCCAGCGCGCCGCGTTTGCGTTCGCGCACGCGGATGCGCGGCGCGGGCACGTCGGTGTCCCACCGTTCCGGCGCGGCCCAGACGTTGCCGCCGTCGTCGACGTCGACGATACGCAGCACCGTCACCTTGGGCAGGCCGCCCATCGCGTGGAAGGCGCGGCCGGGGGCGCTGTCGATCAACCCTTCGTCGGCCATGTCCTTGAGCAGCGCCTTGAGCGCGATCTTCTCCTGCGCTGACAGGGCGAAGGCGCGCGCGATCTCGCGCTTGCCGGCGGGGACATCGGACGTGGCGATGAAATCGAGGATCTGCTGGCGCGTGGGCAGGCCGGGCGGCGGTTTCTTGGGCACGTCAGCGGCAATAGGCGATGGCGCGCGCCGACGCCACCGCCCCCGTCATGCCGTCGCCCCGGCGGTGGTCGAGCCGCTGATCGGGTGCGACGCCTCCCCCATATGGCGCACGAACGTCTCGAACGTGCGGCCGGTCACGCGGATTTCATTGAAGGCGGGCGGGGTGGCGCGCGTCCGCTTCGACAGCGTGCCCGCGCCGATCATCCGCACGCGCCAGCCGTTGCGGTCATAGGGGATGTCGAACGGATCGTGGACATGGCCCGACAGCACCGCATGTGCGCCCGCGTCCGCCAGCGCCGCCAGCGCGACGTCGCCGTTGCGGGTGCGCGCCGTCCCGGTCGTCCCGCCCTCGATCAGCGGGTGGTGCCCGGCGACGAAGATCAGGTGATCCTTCGGCGCATCGGCGATGATCGCCAGCGCGCGGCGCAGCGAACCGGGGCTGACCCGCCCCTTCGACCAGTTCCACCGCCATTGCGCGCGCGCGGTGGTCTTGAGCGGGACGACGGTGATCCCGTCGACGTCGAGCGGCCGTTCGATCATCTTCTCGACCGCGGCATAGCGCGAATAGGGCGCGAACAGCCGGCGGATCGGGTCCCAATAATACGGCAAATCGTGGTTACCGACCTCCAGCGTCACCGGCACGCCCAGGCTGCGCAACCACGCGCCGCCCGCCTCGAACTCGCGCGTGGTGGCGCGCATCGTCAGGTCGCCGGTCATGATCACCGCATCGGGGCGCTCGCCGGCGACGCAATCGGCGAACCACGCGATCGCCGCGGGGTCTTCCGCGCCGAAATGGACGTCGCTTACGTGGAACAGCTTGGTCATGCGGCGGGCTTTCGGGTCTGAAGCAGGATCGGGCGGGTCTGAAGGAACATCGGGCGCGATCGTTCCAAGCGCAGAACGCTGCCCGCTGGCAAGAGCGCGGGTTCACCGTCGAACAAGGCGGCGACCGGGCGACGGCCGTGAACCCGCACCGTCGGGCGGTGGAGACTGGTGACCGCCCCCGCCGCGATCCAATCGCCGGTCAGCCATTCCCAGCCGAGTTCCGCGAGCATCCGCCCGTCCGACGCATCGACCGCGGCGATCCGCAGCGCATCGTCGCCGGCGCTGACGAACACCGCCTGCGGGCGCCCGGCAACCCCCTCGATCGCGATGCCGCGCCCGCGCGAGCGGTGCCAGGCGGCGCGCACCGCGCGCAACGCGCCGCGCCAGCGGCCCGCGCGCCAGCGCTCGCGCGCGCGGTTCCATGCCGTCGCTGGGCCGAGGATGACGCCGACGAACGCGCGATGCTCCGCCGCGGCGATGACCGGCAGATCGACCACCCGCGCCTGATCGAGCTGCTCGACGATCGCCACAGGCGCCGCATCGCCGTGCAGCGCCCGCGCCAGCAGGTTCATCGTGCCGCCGGGCAGGATCAACAGCGCGCCCGGCCAGTCGGCGTAGCGCCGCGCCGCCGCGTTGATGGTGCCGTCACCGGCCAGCACCGCGACGGTATCGACCCCCGCCGCGGTCAGGTCCCGCGGTTCGGGCAATGGCTCGGTCGGAAAGTCGGTGCGCCCTGCCAGCGCGCCGCGCGACTCGAGCGCCGCGACCACGCCCTCCCGCGTCGTGTCGGACACCGAACCGGAGCGGGCGTTGGCGATCAGCCAGAAACGGGTCATGCGCGCCCAACGCGCGCGGTCGGGAACGGCTGCACCGCCGGACCCGCGCCGATCAGAAAAGGCGGCGCTGCCGCCGCCCCCTGCGTTACGCCGACGGCGCCACGATCGCGACGGCCACCCCCTGCATGCCGGACACGCGCGGCGGCGTGCGCCCGATCTTGCGGGCCAGCGCGGCCGGATCGGCCAGCGTGACGCGGCCGCCCTTCCATTGCAGGTCGCCGTCACGGCGCGCCTGCTGGACCATGCGGTTGACATGGACCGAGGTGAGGCCGAGCGCATCGGCCAGCACTTCCTGGGTCAGCGGCAGGTCAAAGGCATTGCCCTGCGCCATCTCGTTACGCGTCAGCCGTTCGTGGAGTTCGAGCAGCAGGTCGGCGATCCGCTCCTGCGCGTTGAGCCGCCCCAGCCGGGTGATCTGCGCCAGCAGATACGCCTCGTCCAGCGCCGCGCTCAGCGCATAGGCACCGGCCCGCGCGGGTGTCTCTTCGATCGACGGCGGGCGGCAGGCGACGACGTCGGTCACCGCGATCACCGTCGCCGCCGCCAGCGGCTGCGGCTGCGCGCTCATCCCGATCAGGTCGCCGGGCAGCAGGAAGCTCATGAACTGGCGGCGGCCGTCCGGCAGCAATCGCACCCGCGCCGCCCAGCCGCGCAGCAGCAGCCGCGGCTCGGCGATCGGGCGCCCCTCGCTGGTCAGCTCGCGGCGCGCGCGGACCGGATAGGCGCGGGCGACGGCATCCGCCAGGCTGGCGGCGCCAGCGGCGTCGTTCAGACCCAGCGCGGCGAGCCCGACCAGCGCGGGTTCACGTGCCAGCTCGTGCCGAGCGTCTGCGGCGTGCGCGTTGTTGCGGGGCATTGCATATTCTCCTTGGCACCAGACGCTCGACCGCTCGGATGACAGGACGTCGGGGGGTACATCCGGGTGGCGACACACAGCCTACACCAGATTGGGTAATGCCAATCAATATAGTCCTTTACGCCAGATAGCACGGCCGATGCGGCCAAGCGGTGCCCCACCGGGAGGAGCGGCCTGCCAGGTGCTTGACGCGCACCCGCGCCGCCGTCACGATTCGCGCCGCCCATTTGTGCCGCGTCGCGCCGCATCCCCGCGCGCTCACAGCATCGCATCGCCATCGACCAGCGGCACGTCAATAGTGCAGCGCACGCCACCGCCCAGGAATTCCAGCGTCGCCGTCGCATCCAGCCGCCGCGGCAGCGAATCCTCGATCAGCAGCGTGCCGAATCCCTGACGTGCCGGCGCGATCGGCACCGCGGGCACCCCCTTTTCGGTCCAGGCGAGCCGCAGGCGGGGCGCCGTCGCGTCGGTTGCGGCGTCGACCGACCAGCCGATGTCGACCCGCGCGCCGGGCACCTTGAACGCGCCGAACTTGACCGCGTTGATCGCGAGTTCGTGGATGGTCAGGCCCAGCACCTCCGCCACCATCGGCGGCAGCGCAACATCGGGACCGTCCAGCCGCAGCCCGGCCCCCTCCCCCACGCCGACGTTGAGCAATTCGTCGCGGATCAGGTTTTCCAGGTCGACGCGCCCGCTGGCGGTCTGCGCCACCACCGATTGCGTGCGCGCCAGCGAATCGAGCCGGCCGCGGAAATGGTCGGCGACCTCGTCCAGCGCGGCACCCGAATCGACCGTCTGCGCGAACACCGACCGTACCACCGTCAGGATGTTGCGCACGCGATACTGCAACTCCGCGACCAGCTCGCGCTGACGATCCTGGAGCAGGCGCAGCTCGCTGACGTCGCTTGCCGCGCCCAGCCAGTGGGTGACGGCCCGGCGGTCATCGCGGACCGGAACCTGGCGGACCAGATACCAGCGATAGCTGCCGTCGCGCTGGCGCACGCGATGCTGATGGGTCAGCGGCTCTCCGCTTGCATAGGCATGGCGGAACGCGCGCTCGCTGGCGGGGGCGTCGTCGGGGTGGATCTGCTCCAGCCAACCCCAGTCGCTGCTTTCGTAGAACGGCTGACCGGTCAGGCGTTGCCACTGGCTGTTGGTGGCAAGGGTGCGCCCTTCGGAATCGGCGCGCCACAGCATGGCCGGCACCAGCTCGAACATGGCATCGCGCATCGCCTCGCTTTCGCGCAAGTGCCGCTCGGCGCGCTGGCGCATCAGCGCCTGGACGATCGCGGGGGCCATTTCCTCCACCATTTCGCGTTCCTCGTCGCGAAACCCGCCCTCGCGGTTGCCCAGCGCGATCAGCCCGATCGTCCGACCACCGTGACGCAGCGGCACGCCCATGAAACTGCGGAGCGGCGGGTGGCCGTCCGGCGTGCCGATCCGGTCGGGGTGGGTCGCCGGATCGTTGGCGATCAGGCTTACCCCGTCGCGCACGACCCGCCCGTGCAGTCCGTGGACGTGGAACCCGTTGAGCAGCTTGCCGCGCGGCCATTGCGGATCGTCGCGGGTGAAGGCCGCCCAGCCGCGCTCGCTGATCGCCAGATCGTCGAGCCGGCCGGTCGTGTCGTTCACCTCCCCCATGAAGCTGAACGCGGCGCCGGTGACGTCCTCGGCCACCGCCAGGCACATCTGGCCCAGCGTTTCCTCCGACGAGGCGGACAGCGCCTCGCGGAAGATCCGGTTGATGCCTTCCAGCACCGCATTCTTCCGACGGAGCGCGTCCATCAGGATCGCATGGGGGTATTCCATCCTCGCCACTCCGCCGTCACACATCACCTATCTACGGAAATTTCGTTGATAAATAATGCTTTATCACTGGGCATCGCCCTTTGTAGCGGTACGATAACGATCAAACCATGCGACAATGGCCGCAATGCGCGCCGCGGATTGCGACGGGCGCGCCGCCAGCCCGCCGTGGCTGGCGCCCGGGACCTTCACCAGCGCGCTGGGAACCCCGGCGATGCGCAACGCGGCGTAGTATTGCTCCGCCTCGCTGACCGGCGTGCGATAATCCTCGCTGCCGACCACCACCAGTGTGGGCGTCTTCACATGGCCGACCAGGCTGAGCGGCGAGCGGTTCCAATAGCCCATCGGATCCTCCCACGGCAGCTTGGCGAACCAGTAGCGCGACGTGAACAGCGTGTTGTCCATGGTCAGCGCCTCGCTGATCCAGTTGACGACCGGCTTCTGCGTCGCCGCGGCCTTGAACCGGTTGTTCTTGCCGACGATCCACGCGGTCAGCAGCCCGCCGCCCGATCCGCCGGTGACGAACAGATTGTCGGGATCGGCGGTGCCGTCCGCGATCGCGGCATCCACGGCGGCCATCAGGTCGTCGTAATCCTGCGCCGGATAGGTCTTGTTGATCAGGTTGGCGAATTCCGCGCCATAGGAGGTGGAACCGCGCGGATTGGTCCACAGCACGGCATAGCCGGCGGCGGCGTACAATTGCATGTCGGTGCCGAAACCGGGGCCGTAGGCGGCATGCGGGCCGCCGTGGATTTCGAGCACCAGCGGCACGCGCTGCCCCGGCCGGCGCCCCGGCGGGGTGGCGATCCACGCATCGATGGCGCGGCCGTCCGGCGCGGTCACCGCGATCTTGCGCACCGGCGCCATCGCCTTGGCCGTCGCCAGCATCGCGTTGAGATCGGTCAGGCGACGCGCCTTGCCGCCGGACCACAGCCACACGTCGGCCGGCGCCTCCGCCCCGCCGCCGGTGAAGGCGACCGCGCCGCCGGTCGAGACCGAGAAGTCGCCGCCGGTGTATGGCCGGTCCAGCCCCCCGCCCTTCAGATTGTCGGCGACCGGCACGACGCGCCCGTCCAGCCCGATCCGCGCCAGCTTGCGCAGGCCATGGTCGTCATAGCTGGCGAACAGGCTGCGCCCGTCGCCGGCCCATTGCGCATCCTCAATCGCGCGGTCGAGCGACGCGGTCAGCGAGCGCGGCGCCGCGCCGTCCGCGGCGCCGACGTACAGTTCGCCATTCTCATAGGCGCGGCGCTTGTCGTCGAACCCCACCCAGGCGAGCCGCGTACCGTCCGGCGACCAGCGCGCGCCGCCGTCCGGCCCGTCGCGCGTGGTCAGCGTGGTCAACGCACCGGTGGCGACGTCGACGGCATGGACGTCGGTGTTCATCACCTCGCGCTCGGCATCCTTCGCGCGGATCGCGGAAAAGGCGATGCGGCGGCCGTCGCGGCTCCACGACAGCGGGCCTTCGTCGTCGAACCGGCCGAAGGTGAGCTGGCGCGCCGCGCCGCCGTCCGCGCCGACCACGAACAGATGGTCGTAGCCCGGCTTGCGATACCCCGGCCCGTCGTTGCGATAGGTGATGCGATCGATCACCTCCAGCGGCGGCGCCCATTTCGCACCCTCCGGCTTGGCCGGTGCCTTGCCCAGCGTGGCGGCGTCACCCGCGACATTGGCGATATAGGCGATCTGCCGCCCGTCGGGCGACCAGGCGATCGCACCCGGATCGCCGGGAAAGCTGGTGATGCGCGCCGACACGCCGGTCGCCACCCAGCGCACGAACAGCTGCGCCGCATCGCCGTCGCCCGCGACATAGGCGATGCGCGTGCCGTCCGGCGACCAGCGCGGGTTGCTGCCCGATGCGACCAGCGGCGTCTGCCGCCCGCTGGCCACGTCGATCAGCCACAGCGATCCGGCCATGCGATCGGTCATGATGTCGCCGGTACGCCGGACATAGGCGATCTGGCGGCCATCCGGGCTGATCTGCGGATCGCTGGCGATCGACAGGCCGAACAGGTCGGCGCCGGTGAAGCCGCGTACCGGGCCGTCGGCGGTGGCGGCGGCGGGCTGGGACGTCGGCTGGGACGGCGGCTGGCTCTGGGCGAGGACGGGATAGGGGGTCAGCGCGATCAGCGCCACGGACAGAAGGAAACGCACGGTCGATCGGCTCCGGCAAATGGTGACAGCGGTGACCATGGCGCAAGCGCGGCGCAGCGCAAGCGCGATATGACCCGCGGCCCATGACCGTATACCGTTCGATACAGTCGGAAACGATCTGGATCAGCGGCGTTCCGCGATGCAGAACATCGACGGGCGAATCCGTTTCGATACCGGCTGCCCAGGGGGACTTTCATGAACGACGAACCGGCCTTTACCCTGTCGCGCCGCGGCGCGCTCGTCGGCGGTGCCGCCGCCGCTGCCGCCGGGGCGGTGCCGATCGACGCCGGGGCCGCCCCGGCGCAGCCCGCGCCGCCGGCCGTCCCGGTCCGCTTCACCGTCAACGGCAAGGCGCGCGCACTGGAACTCGATCCGCGCGTCACGCTGCTCGATGCGCTGCGCGAGCATCTGGAGCTGACCGGCAGCAAGAAGGGCTGCGATCATGGCCAGTGCGGCGCGTGCACCGTGATGGTGGAGGGCAAGCGGATCAATTCGTGCCTGACGCTGGCGGTGATGCATGACGGCGACGACATCACCACGATCGAGGGGCTGGGCCGCCCCGGCGACCTCCACCCGATGCAGGCCGCGTTTGTAAAGCATGACGGCTTCCAGTGCGGTTATTGCACCCCCGGCCAGATCATGAGCTCGATCGCGGTGCTGCAGGAGATCAAGGACGGCGTGCCCAGCTACGTCACCGCCGACGTCGCGGGCAAACCCGCGCTGACCGGCGAGGAACTGCGCGAGCGGATGAGCGGCAACATCTGCCGCTGCGCCGCTTATTCCAACATCATCGCCGCGATCGCCGACGTGGCGGGGGCAAAGGACGTCGCATGAAGCCCTTCACCTACGAACGCGCCGCCAGCCCCGCCGCCGCGGCCGCAGCGGTCGCCCGCACGCCGGGCGCCAAATTCGTCGCGGGCGGCACCAACCTGCTCGACCTGATGAAATTGCAGATCGAGACGCCGCGCCACCTGGTCGACGTCAACCGGCTGGGCCTCGACACGATCGAGCCGACCGCCGAGGGCGGATTGCGGGTCGGCGCGCTGGTCCGCAACACCGCGCTGGCCGCCGATCCGCGCGTGCGCCGCGATTACGGCGTGCTGAGCCGCGCGCTGGTGTCGGGCGCCTCTGGGCAGCTGCGCAACAAGGCGACGACCGCGGGCAACCTGCTCCAGCGTACGCGCTGCCCGTATTTCTACGACACCAACCAGCCGTGCAACAAGCGCCAGCCGGGGTCGGGCTGTGCCGCGATCGGTGGGTTCAACCGCAACCTGGCGATCCTGGGCACCAGCAAGGATTGCATCGCCACGCACCCCAGCGACATGGCGGTGGCGATGCGCGCGCTCGACGCGACGGTCGAGACGGTGATGCCCAATGGTCAGGCGCGGCGTATCGCGATCGCCGATTTCCACCGCCTGCCCGGCGGCACGCCGTGGGTGGAAACCGCGCTGGTCGCGGGCGAGATGATCACCGCGGTGACCCTGCCCGCGCCGGTCGGCGGCACGCACATCTATCGCAAGGTGCGCGACCGCTCCTCCTATGCCTTCGCCAACATCTCGGTCGCGGCGGTGCTGCGTCCGACGACCGGGACCGCGCGCTTCGCCTTCGGCGGCCTTGCGCACAAGCCGTGGCGGGTCGAGGCGGCCGAGACCCGCGTCGACGGCGGGGCGAAGGCGATTGCCGCCGCCGCGCTGGCCGGCGCGCAGACCACCGACCAGAATGCATTCAAGGTGCCGCTGGTGGAGCGAACGCTCGCCTCGGTCCTTGCCGAAGGAGCCGCGGCATGAAGTTCGAGACGCCCGCGGGCACCAATCCGATCGACCAGCGCCGCGTGATCGGCAAGCCGACGCCGCGCATCGACGGCCCGCTGAAGGTGACCGGCACCGCGCCCTACGCCTTCGAGCGCAACGACGTCGCGCCCGGCCACGCCTATGGCGTGATCGTCGGC
>NZ_LSJO01000679.1:0-1960 GCF_001556735.1 Sphingomonas sp. CCH9-F2
GCGGCGGTTGGGCGCCGCGCCGACATTCTCCAACGGCCCCTGCGTGATCCCGCGCGCGAACCGCTGGCGATACAATTGCCGCTCGCGCGCGACCTCCACGACGGTATCCGACGACAGCGCATTGACCACCGATACGCCGACGCCGTGCAGGCCGCCCGACGTGGCATAGGCCTTGCCCGCGAACTTGCCGCCCGAATGCAGCGTCGACAGGATCACCTCCAGCGCCGACTTGTCGGGGAATTTGGGGTGCGGATCGACCGGGATGCCGCGGCCGTTGTCGACGATCGTCAGCCGGTTGCCCGGCTCCAGCGTCACCTCAATCCGCGTCGCGTGGCCGGCGACCGCCTCGTCCATCGCATTGTCCAGCACCTCGGCGGCCAGATGGTGCAGCGCGCGTTCGTCGGTGCCGCCGACATACATGCCGGGGCGACGGCGGACCGGCTCCAGCCCCTCGAGCACCTCGATCGACGAGGCGTCGTAGCTGGGGGACCCGGCGGTGGATGAGGCGAACAGATCGGACATGCGCCAGCTATAGGATGAGCCTGCGCAAACCCCAAGCGACGCCCAGCAACCATTCGTCACGCAACCTCGATCAAGCTGCGGTCGTTGCCCGCGCGCATATTCAGGGAGTTGTGAAGTATGAAGGCGTATCTTCTGGCCGCTGCCGCGCTGCTGGCCGCTACCCCTGCGCTCGCGCAGGAAATGAGCAACGGCGATCCGTCGGTCAGCAAGGGCTTTTCGGGCATCTACGTCGGCGGGGCCGGCGGCTATGACGTCCAGCCCAACGACGGCGGCTCGCGCATCCTGTTCGATCGCAACCTGGACGGCAATTTCAACGACACCGTGCTGAACGCCGCTGGCGCGAACGCCTTCGGCCCGGGCTTCTGCGGCGGCGGGGTCAGCGGGTCGCTGGGGCCGAACAACGGCGGCAACGGCTGCCGGAAGGATCGCGACAGCTGGGCGTATTACGGGCGCGTCGGCATCGATCAGCAGTTGGGCGCGCTGGTCGTCGGCGTCGTCGGCGAATTTGGCAAGTCGGAGATCAACGACAGCGTCACCGGTTTCTCCGGCACCCCGGCCAGCTATACCATGTATCGCGACATCGCCTGGGAAGCGGGCATCCGCGCGCGTGCCGGTTTCACCCCGAACAATTCGACGCTGTTTTACGGCACGTTCGGGCCCGGCTATGCTCGGATCAACCGCGAGTTCTCGACCACCAACACCGCCAACACCTTCACCGGGCGTGGTGATCGCAACCAGTTCGGTATCCAGGGCGGCGGCGGCATCGAGCAGCGGTTCGGCGACCATTTCTCGATCGGGATGGAATATCTTTACCACCAGTATCGCGACGACGATTATCGCGTCCGCGTCGGCGGGCCGGCCGGCACGCCCTTCACCAATGCGGCGAACGGCGGGACGGTGAACGGCACCGACCTGCGCCGGTCGGACCAGCAGTTCCGCTGGCACAGCCTGCGCGCCACGGCGGCGTTCCGCTTCTGACGATGACGGGGCGGCATCCCAATCGGGTGCCGCCCCGCTGCGTCTAGAAGCTGATTGCCGCGCGCGCCGCCAGCCGGTCACCGGCATGGCGCAGCGCCGCGAAGGGCGATGCAGCAACCGCGGCATCGTCGATATCGGTCCCCGTATACTCCAGCGTGAACGTCAGAGGCTCGGCGACATATTGCGCGCCGAGCGACCAGTCGGCGTAGCGCCCCGCAGGCCGCAGCCGTGCCGCCCTTACCGGATCGTCCACCGTCCCGCTCGACCGCCCGACCGCCGCGGTCAGCGTCACCGGCGTCGTCGGGATGCCGACACGCCCGCGCAGCGTCAGGTACAGATTGTCACCCCCGATCGCGGTCTGCGCCGGGGCGTAGCGCGCCTCAGCAGCGACTTGTGCCGGTCCCAGCGAGTAGCTGGCCCCGGCGCAGACCGCGATCGGGGGTGACAATCTGTACCTGAC
>NZ_LSJO01000068.1:0-4780 GCF_001556735.1 Sphingomonas sp. CCH9-F2
TTTTCGACGCCGATCACCCCGCTACCGGGGTCCTTTTTCCACGCCGATCCACACGATCACCCAGGACGACGCGGCGTGGACCCTGGTGACCGTTCGGTTCGTGAGCGGCGTCAGCGTCAGACGCTTTTCGACCGGCGACGTGCGCGTTTCCGGCTTGTCCGGCCGGACGAGAACCCTAATGCGCGCCGCATAGCGGATGCGGTCGAGCTCGACCTCGGCAAGCTCCCGCATCAGCCGGCGTGCGGCGGCGCGATCCTCGAGCGCCATCTGCACTTCGACGGCTTTTTCGTGGCGCCGGATCTTGGCCTGTTTGCGCGCCTCATCGCGCGCCTGTTTCATCACGATCCGACAGTTTCTAGCGGTTGCAGGGATGCAACTGCCGTCGGGCAGGACGAGATAGAACTCTATGGGCGGCGGGGGTGGGACAGGGCCGGCGAAGCCGCCTGAATTCGACGAAGACGAATTCATTTAATGCGCCCCCCGCCCCAAAAAATGAAATCCTTGCTTCACCGGATCGGTTGAGATGGGTCCCTTTTCCGTCGCCGGCCTAACAGGAGCCCGACCACACAATGCCGACAACGTCCTCGACTGATCCGCGGTCGGAAACCGCCGGCGAGGATGGTCATGCGTTGAAAATGTGCTTCCTAGAATGATCATGCGGGCAGCATGCCGCATATGAAATCACGGGACGATGTAACGGCTGACCGACGCGGCAGCTACGCGCCCTAATTCCGGTCATTCGGGCTCTTCGGGCCGACGCCCGAAAGCGGTCATGCAAACGGCGCAAACGGATCGACGGCATCGAGCGTCAAAACTAATCTCGATTGACCCGCTCGTTAAGGTTGCCGGACAAGTTCCGGCGATGGCCGTGATCATCGTGGATTTTTGGCATTTGGTTGCCGTGAGAGCAGGCCGGTGCCGACCGGGCGGGCGTCGATGAAGCCGTCACATCTCTATCCAGAGATGATTCATCGCGATATCGCTCAGCCCGTTGGCGCGGGCATGATTAGAATAGAGTACGGCATGCCGCCCGCTCGCGTCATGGTTTCCCAGTTCGAGGCGGTCGTCGGCGCTCCAGAGCGGCGCGGCCGTTGTCGACAACTCATCGATCCACTTGCCGAGCTCCTGCCGCCAATGCGGGATATCCCTATCTTGCACATATCCGATCATCGCCGCGAACGCATGATTGGCGGCATGGACACCGCTCTTGAAACGCTGGACTCCGCCCGCCGAGCTCGTGTCGCTGAAGAGATATTCGCGCGGATCGCGCTTCTTGGCGGCAGGGGTGGGGAGACGTTTGCATTCGATGGGCAGAAAAATGTCATACGGTGAATAATGGCGATCGCCGATCCAGATCGAGCAGCCACTCGGCTTGGCGGCGATGTCTAGATTGCGTCCGCCCTTAGAGTCGTCGCGCGTCTCGCGCTGAAACTTGAAAGCATCGAGCCCAGGGGCGCTTCGGGCCGCATCATTTAGGAAGTCGCAAAGCTGATCGGAGAGCGCGTCCTCGGCGGTCTCCGGCTTGCGCAGGCTATCGTCCCGCCAGAAAGGGAGTGCGCTTGCGATAAAGGCGACGAGCTTTCGAAACTGGGATGCGGGCAGATGCAATCCGATCCTTAGCCCCTCGGTGATAGGTCCGATCGCGCCGCCGTCTGCCAGCACGAACTAGTAACCCTGTGCCCGGAGGTCGGCGAGCACCTCGTCGGCATCGCGGAGCGCGATCGATCGCATCCAGAAGCGAAGCCGGTCCGGCTTGATCAGGAACAGCAGATTGTCGTCATAAATGCGCGCGATCCTTGTGACTGAGACGGTCTCGCTGCGCTGTTGCCTGACAACCGCATCGAGCCGCCCTCGAAGCTTCTCGCTGTCCGACCAGTCGATATTCGCTGGGCCGAAAGAGTAGGGCTGGCAGATGATGCCGGGCCAGCATTGGCTAGGATGCGCAACGAGGGGGTTGTCGGAGTACAGTTGGTTGATCGAGGCAAGGAGCGTCTCGTTGAAGGCCGGCAACGCGCTGTGGCCCGTGCTCCTCAGCACGTACGACTTGTCGCCTCTGCGAATCAGTTCGCGTTGATAGTTCACGATGTCGTGCACGAGGATGGTTTCGCTCGCGCTTAGTTCGAGATCGCCCGACTCCGGAAACGGAAGGTCGAGAACGTCGCCCGTGCTCGTTACCGTGGCCTTCTTGTTGTACAGTCGAAAGCTCGTCGCGGCGACATAGGCCGAAAGAGAGACCCGATTAGCCGACAGGAAGTCCGAAACCTCGCGCAGGGCCTTTTCATTCCTACCGGCGCCGGAGAAACCGACGATCTCGTCCGCGAAGGTCATGTAACCTTCGCTCCACACCCCGTGATCGAGGTCTTGGTGTTTCCGGACGAGAAGGAGCGGAGCAAGAAATGCCTGCTCTGACCTCGCGTCCGAAATAGGCACCCGCGGCGCGTCCGTCACCTTCGCGCTGTCGATCCCGTTCCGGCCGATCGCGCCCGGCGGGACCATCCGCTTGCCCCAGATATGATCGAGCGAATACCGGTGGGCCCGGTTTCCGCGCATGAAGCCTTGGCCGAACTCCCAGCCTTTCGCCTTGGCGAACGCGCCGAGCGTCCGCATCTTTGCCAGTCGCTGAACGAGATCGGTGCAGCGCTGGTTGCCGAGGAGCCCCGATCGCCACATGCGATGGTCGGCCAGATTCGTGCTTCGGGATATCCAATGCATGTCGTAATAGTCGATGTCGAAACTCTGCTCCGCATCCGCCTTGCCGCTCCGGCGAAAGATGGCGTGAAGAACCTTGCGCGCGGGATCGGGCTCGCCTGCGATGGCGACGACGACGACAATCTTCGTATCCGCGTCGCCCTTAGAGAACAGGCCGCGGACCGACACGAAGTCGAGAATCTCGCGGACATCCCAGCTTTGGAAAATATGCCAGCGCAGCCTTTCCGGATTCAGGTTGTAGAGGAAACCAGCCGGCTGGATCATGCTGATAACACCGCCGTCCGCGAGCAGGTCCTTCGCGCACACGAGGAAGAGATAGGCCAGTTGGTCGTCGGGCAGCTTTCCTCCGAGCGCCTGTTTGAAGTCAGCGGCGGCCTGAGATGCACCTGGAGTGGATAGCTTCGACTTGAACGGCGGATTGCCGACGATCACCCCGACCCGTTTCGTGATCAACCCCAGCTCGCGGGCTTCAAAGAAGCACTTGGCGTGCAGGGTCTCGCTCTCGAGTTCGGGAAAGAGCTGGACGCTCTTGCGAATATGCTCGGGCTCGAGCGCCTCGCAAAGCGCGAGGCACAGGCTGAATGCCGCGAGCTTGATCGCGCCCGGTTCGAGATCGACGCCATGTACCCGCGTGAGGAGCGCTTTCAAATCTGCGGTCTTGGGCCTTTCCCAATCGTTCCGCATTCGCCAATGCAGGACGAGCCGCTTATAGGCTTCCACAAGGTAGACCGCCGACCCGCACGCTGGATCGAGGATCACCTCATCGCGTTCAATCAGCCTGTCGATGCGCTCCCAGCTCAGCGCTTCATCGAGCATCAGCCGGACGAGTGCCGGCGGGGTGTAGATAGAGCTCTCCTTATCCTCGACGAAGAGCTGATAGATGTTGCTGATCAACTCGACAGGGAGGTCGCGGAACGAATAGAGCCGCCAGAAACTGCCTTGGCCATGCGCGTCCTGGCAGCCCTCGACCAGATCGGCGAAGGCCCCCAGCTGCGTGGTCTCGGCGAGTTCGGCGCGGAGGTCGGCATCCAGCTCGAACACATGTCCGTTGAAGCGCTTCTCAAGCGCTGCCAACAGGTTTACCAAGGGTGGGCCGGCGCGCATCACGTCGGCGAAGGTCTTCGCGCCAGGATGGAACTGCGCGAAATAATCGGTCTCGAGAGCGTTGCGTTCGTCGAGATAGGCGATCAGCAGCGACAGGATGAGCAGTCGGCGTTGCAGACCTTCGCTGAGTAGCGAGTCCGTCCTTATCTTCTTGTAGAGGCCGAAAATGTTGTCGACGAGGTGTCGATGCGCAGATGCGGTATCCGAAAGGAGATGCTCGCAAATCGAGGGATCGTCCCACAGGGTTCCGTTGCGCAGCCGCCCGAGATCCCACCATGCGGCCGTGGAGGTCTCAGCGCTCGATATGTCAGCGGCAATACTGAACGTGTCGTAGGCCTTGTACTTAGGCACCTCGGTGCTCTGGTCGAAGTCCGCCTTGCTCGCACAGCGGAACAGCTCCACCTTTCCCGGCGTCTTCCGATAGAGCAGTGGCACACCCCCCCAGCTCCACAACCTCTTGTGCAAGACGGCAAAGTCTTGGCTCTCGCCGGAGTGATCGCTGACGTAGATGAAGGCCTGCGCCACCGGTGATCGATTGTTACGGCTGGCCTCGAAAAAGACCGAATGGGCCTCGTAGTTCTCCGCCTTTTCCATCATCGCATATTGTTCGGGCGAAAGGTCGAGAGCGCGGAATCCCTTCACCAGAATCAGCCCGTCGATGCTGCTTTTGGTGTCCCCCTTTGAGAGCTCGATTAGCCATTTCGCAGGGTTTTCGGCCCTCACGTAACGCTCCCGCATTGGGGGATTGGTCGCAATCCTGCCATCCCCCGAGCCTGACTTAGGCCCGCTGGCGCCATGACATATGTGCGGATTCAGCGCAACATGGCCTCTGCGGATTCACGGCGGTTGTCTCCAACCCGATACAACAGCCACAACGGATGCCGCTGGCTTTTCCCCCTGATTTTACGCCATTCGTCGTCTAATCGCGCTGGTCGCAAGTCAATTCTGAGCTGTCGTTGCCGGAAGC
>NZ_LSJO01000680.1:0-8504 GCF_001556735.1 Sphingomonas sp. CCH9-F2
GGCTGGCGCTGGCCGCGATCGCGGCGACGCTGGCGTTCCAGTCGATCGTGCCGGTTGCGCTCGACGCTCGCTACGTTCTGCCCGCGGTACCGTGGTGCGTCGCGCTGGCGGCGCTGGGAGTGGTGCGGGCGTGGCGCCACGGCGGCGCGGCGATGCGCGCCGCGGCGATCGCGCTGCCCGCCGCCGCGCTCGCATCGCCGGTGGTGGCGCTGGTCCGGCTGGAGCCCAAGCGTGACATGGCCGCCCCCACGATCGTCGCGGCGATGCGGCAGGATTCGTGGATCTGGATGGTCGACGGCCGCGCGGGGGGCGAAGGGGCGATCATCGCCGAGGTCGCACATCGCGACTGCGGGATGCGGACGATGTGGGTGGCGCGCGCGTCGCAATGGCTGGCCGGCAGCGACTTCATGGGGCGCGGCTATCACGTCATCGCGCGCACGCCCGACGCGGCGCGCACGATCCTGGACCGGATCGGCGTGTCGGGGGTGGTGATCGTGCGCGACCGGCTGCAGGATCCTTACCCGCACAGCGCGATCCTGCTGCGCGCGGTCACGCAGGGCGGCTATATCGTGACCCGCCACCGTTTCGCGCGCGGCCTGGGCGAGGTGATCGTCGCCCGGCGCGACGGCGCGGTGCTGCCGCATGTCCACGTGCTGGAGGACGCCATCGCGTCGAACAACCTGCGCGCGATGACGCGCCCGATGGCCCGCCCGGTGACACCTCCGGTGACGGGCGCGCCGGTGTCGCCCGTGGTCCGGGCGGTGCGACCGGTCGGCGGCGCGGGCCCCGTTGCGCCGGCAATCGCGGTGACGCCGCCGCCGCCGGTCGACCTGCCCGACCCGCAACAGGCCTATCCGCGCTGTCGCTGATCCCGCGTCGGGCGGTGACGGCACCGGCCGTCTGCGGCGAGCGGCCGCGACATGGGGAAATTGGCGGGAGCCCTGTCGCTCCACCGCCTGTGACGCTCGCCGTCGGCAATGCGCGCGGCGCGGGTCCGGGTGCGCCCGCCGCGCGCGTCGTCGCGCGGCGCGGCGGGCGGCACGATGCCGTCAGGCCTTGACGTGCTGCGAGATGTACTTGTTCATTTCGAACATCGTCACCTTGTCGCGGCCGAAGACCTTCTTCAGCTTCTCGTCGGCGAGGATCTCGCGCTTGTTCTCCGGGTTCTGCAGGTTGTTGGACTTGATATAGTCCCACACCTTGCTGATGACCTGGCTGCGCGGCAGCTTCTCGTTGCCGACGACCGCACCCAGTTCAGCCGACGGCTGCACGGGGGCATGGATGCCGCCGGTCTTGGGGGCAGCTGCGTCGGCCTTGGTCTTGGTAGCCATTACATTCCTTCCTGTTGCGCCGGCCAACGGGCCGGCTCCTCGCGGAATCACGCCTTCTTGAGCGCAGTGCGCTTGTGCGCCGCCTTTCCGCCGTTGTCACTCTCTACCAGATATTGCGGATCGTCCTTCGACGCGCGGACCGTGTGGCCCTTGATCGTGGTGTCGCTGGTCAGCGTCTTCTCGACCGTGCCGTGCGCGGTGCCGCCGTGCGACTTCCACGTGACCTCGTCACCCTTCTTCAGATCGCTCGCCATGTCGCCGCTCCCCATGTTGCCATTCGGTCGTGATGGACCGATCGGGTTAATCCGCGGGAGCGGCGCATGGTTGCGTCAGCGTCGCCGGATCAGAACTTGAACCCGGCGGCCACGCCGTAGCGGCGCGGCTCGATCGTGAAGATGTTGGTGAACGAGCCCGACGACTGATCGGTCACGTACATGCCGGTGGTCGAGTCGTTCCCGGTCAGGTTCTGCACGAAGCCGCGGACGTAGAAGCGGTCGTCGGGTGCGTTGACCTGGATCTGCGCGTTGACGACTTCGTATCCCGGCATCCGGTCGATCGGGTTCTTGTTGAAGATCGTGCCATAGGCATTGCCGGTGTAGTTGATGTCGGCACGCGGCACGACCGTCCATCCGCTGCCGCCCATGTCGACCGTATATTGCGCACCCACCGACCATTTGTAGGTGGGCGCGTTGGGCAGCTGGTTGCCGCGCACGTTCACCTCGACGCCCGAGCCGAGCACCTGGACGCCGCCGAACGCCGCGCCGATCGCCGCCGCCTGCGCGGTCAATGCCGAGCAGATGCTGAACGCGCCGTTCGCGGTGGTGCCGGGCACCGCCACTGGCGCGGCCAGCCCGACCGAGGAGTTGATCGCGGTGACGAAGGCGTTGGCGCCCGCGCGGTTGCCCGCGGTGGTCGGCACGACGGCGCAGTTCGATGCGTTGGTGATGTCCTTGATGATGACCGCGTCGGATCGGCCGCCCGACGGATCGCGCGGATTGGCGAGGAAGCGATCCGCCGACACCTTGGTCTTCAGGTAGCTGAAGTTGGCGTTGACGACGAAGCGCGGGATCGGGCTGAGCACCGCTTCGGCCTCGACGCCGTAGATGTCGGCGTTGATATTGTCGTTCACCGACGTGCGCGCGACGATCCGCGACAGCTGCAGATCCTTGTACTTGTAGTAGAAGCCGGTGAGGTTGATGCGCAGCGCGCCGCCGCCGAACGTGTTCTTCGATCCGATTTCGAACGCATCGACGCTTTCCGGCGCGAAGTTGGTCGGCACCGCGAACAGCGGCGACAGCGGCGGGTTGATGCCGCCCGACTTATACCCGCGCGAATAGGAGGCGTAGATCAGATTGTCGTTGGTGATCTTGTAGTCGATCACCGCGCGCCCGGTCAGGCGAGAGAAACTGACGTTGCCGATGGCGAACGCCTGGTTGCCGGGGATCGTCGGGTCGAAGTCCACCGCGCCGCTGTCCAGCTGCGGGAACGCGGTGGTGGCGCCATAGGGCACGGGGACGTTGGCCAGCGTGGTGCGCGCGCGCACCGATTTGTCGTCGTGGTTGTAGCGCAGGCCGATCGTCAGCTTCAGCTTCTCGGTCGCCTGGAAATAGGCTTCGCCGAACGCGCCCCACGACTTCAGCCGGAATTCGGGCGAGCTGCTGCGATAGAAGGGCGACGCCAGATAGGCCGCGCCCGCCGTCGGACCGGACCCGAGCAGGCCGGTGGCGTAATCCAGACCGAAGGCGTTGACGTAATAGTCGTTCTCTTGCTTGCTGTCGAAATAGATGCCGCCCAGCAGGAAGTTGAACGGCCCGTCGAACGAGCTGTCGATATGCGCCTCGGCCGAATATTGCCGCGCATGGTTGTACGAACGGTCGAAATCCAGGCTGGTCGGCGCGCAGACCGCGTTGCCGCCATAGACGCCGGTGTTGGTCGGTTCCGGCAGCGACTGGCACAGCGTGCCCGGGCCGTTGGGGATCAGATACTGGCGCACGTTGTTGAGCACCGCGCCCGGCAGCCCCGGCCGGCCGATCGCGTTCAGCAGGTTGAGGCCCGCATTGCCGGCATAGGAATTCTCGACCGCCAGATTGTAGTCGGACGTCGAATCGACGGTATTCTCCATATAGCCGCCGGTGATGTTCAGGCTGACCGGGCCGAAATCATGGAACAGCTTGACGGTATATTGCTGTTCCTCGGCGAAATAGGTCGGCTCGTAATCGATCCGCACCCGGCGCACGTCGGCCGGGTTGGTCACGCCCGCGAAGCTGTCCGCCGCCTGATAAACGCTGCCCAGCGCGAACGGCGCCAGCGCGCCCGCGCCGGAGATGGTCAGGAATTCGCGGCTGGTCAGGATCGTCGCCAGCGTGGAATTGGCGTTGGTGGTGCCGAACCCCGCGCCGTCGGGCGAACAGCCCAGGATGCCGGTGGAATCGCGGTTGCACAGCTGCTTCTGGATGCGGCTGCGATTGTCCTTCTCACGGAAGTAATAGCCGATCAGGTCGACGCGCGTATCGGGGCTCGGCTCCCACGACAGCGTGCCGCGCACCGCATACAGGTCGCGCCCGTCGATGCGGTTGCCGGTATAGTCGTTGAACGTATAGCCGTCGCGGTTCAGGTACGTGCCCGCCACGCGCAGCCCCAGCGTGTTGCCCAGCGGCAGGTTGAACATCGCCTTCACGCGCTTCGAATCGTAATTGCCGTATTCGAACTCGCCCGCGGCGCGGATCCCCGACAGGTCGGGCTTGGCCGAAATGAAGTTGACGACACCCGACGTCGCGTTGCGCCCGAACAGCGTGCCCTGCGGCCCGCGCAGCACCTCGACGCGTTCCAGATCAAAGAATTCGCTTTCGAACAGGCGCGTCGCCAGCAGCGGCATGTCGTTGACGTGGATCGCGGTCGCCTGGTCGCAGGTGACGCCGACGCACAGGTCGCCGATGCCGCGGATCGTGAAGCTGGAGGAGGTGAAGTTCGTCTTCGTGAAGGTGATGTTGGGCAGCGACTGCTGCAACGCCACCGGGTTGACGATCTGCTGCTTGTCCAGGTTGTCGGCGGTGAATGCGGTCACCGCGATCGGCACGTCCTGCAGCCGCTGCGACTGGCGCTGTGCGGTCACGACGATATCGGGGGCATAGCCAGCGGACGTGTCGGTCGATACGGAGGAGGGCGCTTCCTGCCCCGGGCCATTGGTCGGTGCGCCGTTCTGGGCGGTGGTGGTGGCGCCGGTCTGGGCGGCAACGGGTGCGGCCGCCAGCAGGCTGATGGCGGACGCGCACAGCAGGTCGAACTTCCTCATGAACATCCCCTCCGTAAGCCGCACGCGATCTTGTGTCGTCATGTCGGCGTTTGATGATGCGGTATGGAAGGTAGCGACCGAAAATTTCCGCCGTCAAACGTTTTTGCGTAGGATTCGTGCGGCGATTGCGGCGAGTGACAATAAAGCATCAATGGCCAAATCGAAATTCGGTCATGCTGCGTTGCGAAAGATGAAGGGTAAGTGAGAAACATGGCGGACGATCACGCACATACACCCCATGGCGACCCGGCGGACGGCGATCTGGTCGGCGGCGACGGCAAGTTGCCAGTGCCCGACGATGTCGCGGCGGCGGTGCGCACGCTGATCCGCTGGGCCGGCGACGATCCCACGCGCGAAGGGCTGCTCGACACGCCCCAGCGCGTCGCGCGCGCGTGGCGGGAATATTGCGCCGGCTATGCCGACGATCCGTCGAAGCACCTGTCGCGCGTGTTCGAGGAAGTCGGCGGCTATGACGAGATCGTCCTGCTGAAGGACATTCCGTTCCAGTCGCATTGCGAACATCACATGGCGCCGATCATCGGCAAGGCGCACATCGCCTATCTGCCGCGCGACCATGTCGTCGGCATTTCGAAGCTGGCCCGCGTCCTCCACGCCTATGCCCGGCGGTTGCAGGTGCAGGAACGGCTGACCGCCGAGGTCGCCGACTGTATCTGGAACGGCCTGAAGCCGCAGGGGGTGGCGGTGGTGATCGAGGCGAGCCACGCCTGCATGACCGCGCGCGGAGTGCGCACCCCCGGCGTCGGCATGGTGACCAGCCGGATGATGGGCGTGTTCCGCGACGACGAGCGCAGCCGCAAGGAAGTGCTGTCGCTGATGGGCATGGCCTGAGCGTGTCGGAAGGGGGGCTGGTCCTCGTCACCGGCGGCGCGAAGCGGCTGGGCGCGGCGATCGCGCGCGCGGTCGCGGCCGCCGGCTACCGCCCGGTGATCCATTACGGGACGTCGCGCGCGGCGGCGGAGGCGCTGGCGGCGGAGCTGGGCGGGCAGGCGATCCGGGCCGACCTGGCCGATGCCGATGACGTCGCCGCGCTGATCCCCCGCGCCGCCGCCGATGGGCCGGTGTTCGGGCTGGTCAACAGCGCCTCGCTGTTCGAATTCGACCGGCCCGAGGCGATCGACCCGGCGCTGGCGGCGCGGCTGCATGCGGTTAACGCGATCGCCCCCGCCCGGCTCGCCGCCGCACTCGCCGCGCAGCCGGGGGGCGAGGATCGCGCGGTGGTCAACCTGCTCGACCAGAAACTGGCCAACCCCAATCCGGATTTCTTCTCCTATACGCTCAGCAAGGCCGCGCTGGACAGCGCGACGGTGCTGCTGGCGCAGGCGTTCGCGCCGCGCATGCGGGTCAATGCGGTCGCCCCCGGCTTGACGCTGCCCAGCGGCGAGCAGAGCGCCGAGGAGTTCGACCGCACCGCCAGCGCCAACCTGCTGCAACGCCCGGTCGGTGCCGATGCGGTCGCGGCGGCGGTCGTCTATCTGCTGGGCGCGCGCAGCGTCACCGGGCAGACGTTGTTCGTCGATGCCGGCCAGCGCTTCATGAAGCGCGACGGCGACGTGATGTTCGAAGGGCGCGCACATGGCTGATTACACGATCATCCTGTCGGATCTCGCGGTGTCGATGCGGCTGGGCATCCACGCGCACGAACAGGTGCCGCAGCGCGTGCTGCTGTCGGTGTCGATGACCGTCCGCTACGACACGCCGCCCGATGCCGACGCGATCGAACAGGTGCTCGATTACGATGTCGTGCGCACCGGCATCGCCGCGCTGGCGCAGGGACCGGGGTTCGCGTTGCAGGAAACGCTGGTGGAGGCGGTCGCCGCGCTGTGCCTCGCCGACCCGCGCGTGCGCGAGGTGCGCGTGCGATCGGTCAAGCCCGACGTCTATCCCGACGCCGCCGTGGGCTGCGAGATCGTCCGCACCCGCGGCTGAGCGGCGGCCCTGCGCGCGGCCGCTTTTGCCAATCCGTCATGCCGGACGTGTTCCGGCATGCACCGTGCCGCATGCGCACCAAGCGTCGGTCGTGCGGAACGGTGGACCCCGGAACAGGTCCGGGGTGACGGGCAGGGCACGGCCTGTCCTACACCCAATGTTCCCATTATGTTCCGCCCATCCCAATCAAAGGAGCGGAACATGATCGACGAGTTGATCGATGCGGTGATCGACCGGGAGGGCGGGTTCGTCCGACATCCGGCCGACCGTGGCGGCGCGACACGCTTCGGCATTACCGAGGCGGTGGCGCGCGCCAACGGCTATGCCGGCGACATGCGGCATTTCACCCGCCCGGCGGCGCAAAGCATCTACCGCCGCGCCTATTGGCTCAACCCGGGGTTCGATCGCGTCGCCGAACGCTCCCCGCGCGTCGCGGCGGAATTGTTCGATACCGGGGTCAACATGGGGCCGGCGGTGGCGACCGCCTTCCTTCAGCGCGCGCTCAACGCGCTCAACCGCGGCGGCAGCGATTATCCCGACGTCGTGCTCGACGGACGCATCGGCGCGCAGACGCTCGCCGCGCTCGACCGCTTCCTGGCGACGCGCGGGGTGCGCGCGCCGACCGTGCTGGTGAAGGCGATCGAGGCGTTGCAGGGCGAACGCTATCTGACGCTCGCGGAACAGCGCCCCGCAAACGAGGCGTTCCTGTACGGCTGGCTCGCCAACCGCATCGGCTGACGCGAAGGGGGAGGGACACGACATGGCATCACTGATCGACGGCATCATCGCGCCCATCGCCGGGCTGATCGACAAGATCATCCCCGATCCGAAAGCGCGCGAGGCGGCCAAGCTGGAACTGCTGCGGATGGAGGGCACGCAGGAGCTGGAGCGCATCAAGACGCAGATGGCGGCGGTGCTCGCCGAAGCCGCCTCGCCCGACCCATGGACCAGCCGCGCGCGCCCCAGCTTCCTCTACGTGATGTACGCGCTGCTGCTGTGGAGCATTCCGATGGGGCTGATCGCCGCGGTCCAGCCGGACATGGCGCTGGCGATCGGGCGGGGCATGAACGCCTATCTCAACGGCCTGCCGGAACCGCTCTACGCGCTCTTCGGCACCGGCTATCTCGGCTACACGGTCGCGCGCGAATGGGGGAAGGCGCGCGGGAAATAGCGTGGCGCAAGTCCGGAACGCCGTATCTGTTCCGGCATCTACCTTGCCGCAATCGCACCAGCCGCTGGTTTCGAGGAATGCTGGACCCCGGCCTACGCCGGGGCGACGGAAGGGAGAGGGGGGCGGCTAGACCCCCCGCCCGGTACGTCACCCCAGCGAAAGCTGGGGTCTCCCAGGGGGGACTACCCAATGGAAAGGTCCCAGCTTTCGCTGGGATGACGGCACGATTGCCAAGAACCGTGGAAACGCCGCCCCGTCCTACCCCCGCCGCGCCAGCCGTTGCGGATCGGGTGGCAGCCGCATGTGCGCGCCGTGCGCGGCGTCGAGATATTCGGTCGCCATCTGGTAATGCGCGCGGCACACCGCGGGGTCTTCTGCCTCGGCTGCCAGCCGCAATTCGGTCTCGGCGCGGATCTGGAAATACAGGCGGTCCTTGTCGGTAATCATCGTCACTCAATCCTTGGACCTGCCTATGGCCTGAGCGCCCGACAAGTTCCATCGCTCCGGTTAAGTGCGCCGCAATATCGGCGCAAAACCGCGCGGGGCTTGCCGGACCCGCCGGCCGCTCCCCATATCGCGCGCCATGAGCGGGAACGATCCACACGCCATGCCGGTCTGGCACGGCACCACCATTCTTTCGGTCCGGCGCGGCGGCAAGGTCGTCGTGGCGGGCGACGGTCAGGTCTCGATGGGGCAGACCGTGATGAAGCCCAATGCGAAGAAGGTCCGCCGGCTGGGCGCGGACGGCAAGGTGATCGGCGGG
>NZ_LSJO01000681.1:0-6410 GCF_001556735.1 Sphingomonas sp. CCH9-F2
CGCGGTACACCACACGCGGCGGCGGGGCGTAGTAAGGATCGTTGTAATAGCCACGATTGTAGTAATAACCGCGGTCGTAATAGCGGTCGCGGTTGCTCGACGCGATCGCCGCGCCAAGGCCCAGGCCGATCACGCCGCCGATGATCGCCCCCGCCGCCGCATCGCCGCCGCGATCGCGATGGCGCCAGTAACGCTGCGCCTCCGCGGGCGCCGCAGTCGCGAGCACGGTCGCCGCCAGTGCCGCGCCGAGCGTCGCCTTCTTCCACATACCCGTCATCTCGGACTACTCCTCCGGTTCAAAGGGTTCGCGATGCTGGACTGAACGCGCAGATCGGCGAGCCTGTTGCGCCTTGTCGCCGATTCGCGCTGAACCAAACCGGAATATGGCGTTCATGGGGCGTTTAGGGAGCGTGACATGGCATATTGGCTGATGAAGAGCGAACCGGTCAGCTACGGCTGGGACGATCTGGTCCGCGATGGCGCGACCGAATGGGACGGGGTGCGCAACCACGCTGCCGCCGCGCATCTGCGCGCGATGGCGCCGGGCGACCGCGTGCTGTTCTATCACAGCGGTGAGCAGAAGGCCGCGGTCGGCGTGGCGGAGGTGACGCGCGCCGCGCGCGCCGATGGCGATGCCGGCAACTGGGTATCGGTCGCGATCCGTCCGCTCGACGCGCTGCGCGCGCCCGTGAAGCTGGCCGCGATGAAGGCCGCGCCCGCGCTTGCGGACATGGCGATGCTGCGCCAGTCGCGGCTGTCGGTCAGCCCGGTGACGCGCGCGCAATGGGACACGATCATGTCGCTGACGACGCAGACATAAATCGTCACATTTCATGATCCCGACACAATCGGGGTCTAGCGCGCCGGATAACGGGCGGGAAACACACCGGACGACCGAAAGGGACTGCCACGCCATAAGCGCGGCAGGGCGGTCGACGTGCGCGCTTTCCCCGACACGACAAGCCCGGGCCACCTTTTCAGTGAGGAACACATGCGTATCTCGACCCGCTCGACCCTGCTCGCCGGCGCCGCCGCGTTCGCCGCGCTCGTCGCCGCCCCGGTGACGGCGCAGACCACTGCCACGGCCACCACGGCGACCGCCACCGACACCACCGACCAGGACGGCCTGGGCGAGATCGTCGTCACCGCCGAGCGCCGATCGGAGAATATCCAGCGCGTGCCCGTGTCGGTCGCGGTCGTCAGCGGCGACGACCTGCGCGCCTTCCAGGCGGGCGGCGAGGATGCGCTGGCGCTCGCCGGCCGCGTTCCGGGCCTGTACGCCGAAACCACCACCGGCCGCATCTTCCCGCGCTATTACATCCGTGGCCTGGGCAATATCGACTTCTACCTCGGCGCGTCGCAGCCGGTGTCGATCATCCAGGACGACGTCGTGCTGGAGCACGTCGTGCTGAAGTCGAACCCGGTCTACGACGTCGCCAATATCGAGGTGCTGCGCGGGCCGCAGGGGTCGCTGTTCGGGCGCAACACCACCGCGGGCATCATCAAGTTCGACACGATCCGCCCCGGCCAGACGTTCGACAGCCGCATCGCCGCCAGCTACGGCACGTACAATACCGTGACGCTCGACATGGGCGTCGGCGGGCCGCTGGTGCGGGACAAGATCGCGTTCCGCGCCTCCGCGCTGCTCCAGCACCGCGACAATTGGGTCGACAACACCTTCGCCGGGACGGGCGCCGACGGCACGCGCGGCGGCAAGGACGTGATGGGCGGCTTCGATGAGCGTGACGCACGCCTCCAACTGCTGTTCACCCCCAGCGAGGCGCTGTCGGTGAACCTGTCCGGGCACGTGCGCGACTATCGCGGCACCTCGACGATCTTCCACCGCGGCGCGCTGCTGCGCGGGTCGAACAATGTCGAGGCCGAACCGCGCGACCGCATCGCGCTGGACGAGGCGGACAACAACCCGCAGGCGTATCGCACGCAGGGCGCGTCGGTGAACGCCGCGCTCGATCTGGGGCCAGCGACGCTGACCTCGATCACCGCCTATGAGCACACGGCCGGCTACAGCCGCGGCGATACCGACGGCGGCGCGGCGGTGAACTTCGGCGGCGTCGGCTTCGGCCAGAGCATGGGGCGGATCGCCGATCTGGACCAGTGGACGCAGGAAGTGCGCCTCGCCAGCAACGGCGACAGCGCGTTCAAGTGGCAGGTCGGCGGCTTCTATTTCGACAGCCGCGACATCACCGAATTCTACCAGCGCAGCTATTTCCTGTCGCCGGGCAACCCCGCGCGCAACCCGAACAACTGGGCGCGGCTGCACGACGTCAACACCAGCTGGGCGGTGTTCGGCCAGGCCAGCTACCGCATCGCCGATCGCCTGACGCTGACCGCCGGCGCGCGCTATACCGAGGATCGCAAGCGGACCGAGCTGGTGAAGCCGGTGTTCAACGCGGCGGGCACGGTCGACCAGTTCGCCGCCGCCAACCCCAGCGCGCCCAAGACGGTGCGCCTGTCGGGCAAGGAGCCGAGCTGGGACGTGTCGGCGCTGTACGAGATCGATCCGACCGCCAGCATCTACGCCCGCGTCGCGCGCGGCTTCCGCGGGCCGACGATCCAGGGGCGCTCGGCGGTGTTCAACACCCCCTTCACCACCGCCGACAGCGAAACGATCATGTCCTATGAGGTCGGCGTAAAGACGCGGCCGACGTCGACGCTGCGCTTCAACGCCACCGCCTTCACCTACCGGGTCGACGACATCCAGCTGAACGGCAACGACGTCAACGGCAACGGTGTGCTGTTCAACGCCGATCACGCCAATGCCTATGGCGTCGAGGCGGAAGCCGAATGGCGCCCGATCCGCAACATCACCTTCTCGCTGGGCGCCAGCGCGATCCATACCGAGATCAAGGACAAGCGCGTCTATGCGCTGGTCTGCGCATTCGGTGGGCTGGTGACCTGCTCCGTCAACGATCCGACGATCGTCGTGCGCGGCGGCACCTATGCGCAGATCGACGGCAACCCCCTGCCCAACGCCCCGCGCTGGCAGGCGAATGCCGCGGTCCGCTATGACATCCCGCTGACGAACAACGGCAGTCTGTTCGTGGCGAGCGACGTCAACATACAGGGCTACACCAATCTGGTGCTGTACAAGACGCGCGAATTCTACGCTGACGGCAATCTGGAGCTGGGTCTGAAGGCTGGCTACGTCACCGCCGACGGGAAGTACGAACTCGCCGCCTTCGCGCGCAACATCACCAACGAGAAGAACCTGAAGGGCGTGATCGAGAACTACAATGCCGCGGTGTTCAACGAACCGCGCATCGTCGGCGTCTCGTTCGCGGGCCGTTTCCGCTGATCCAGAACCCGCCGCCCGGTCGCGTGACCGGGCGGCGGGGCTGCGTCACTTCGCCGGGCGCCACGTCTGCGTCTGGCAGAAGAAGGCGATGCAGCCCTTCACCTTCAGCGACCCGTCCGGGTTGCGGGTCACGATCGACTTGTACGTCTTGCCGTTGCGCGGGTCGTAGATGCGCCCGCGCCAGTCGCTGCCGGCGTCGGTGAAACCGGACAGGATCGGCATCCCCAGGATCGGGCGCGTGCGCAGCGCCGGATCGGCATTGTTGACGTCGGTCTTCGCCGCGCCCGGCTCGCTCTTCAGGATGGTGGCCAGCCGGCCGCACACGGTATTGCCGCACGGCCCCACCACGATCACCCCTGCCCCGTCCTCGGTCAGGTAGCGGCCGGCGATCGGCGTCGCGGCGACGGCGGGGTTGACGATGGCCGTGGTAAGCGCGGCGGCGGCGAGCGGGAGCAGGGGCTTCATGTCGCTGACGTGCGACAATCGCGCGCGTCGCGCAACACCCGGTCGGCATCACGGTTGAAACCACGGGCGCTCTCCCGCATTCAGGCAGGCGATGACCGCCCGCGCCCGCTCGCTCGACGACAGCTTCGCATCCGTCCCCGTCCCGCGCGGCGCGGGGTTCTGGCGGCGGCTGATGGCGTTCGTCGGCCCCGGCTGGCTGGTCGCGGTCGGCTATATGGATCCGGGCAACTGGGCGACCGACATCGCCGGCGGATCGGCGTTCGGCTACACCCTGCTCTCCGTCGTGCTGCTGTCGAACCTGATGGCGATCGTGCTGCAATCGCTGTCGGCGCGACTGGGGATCGGCGCGGGGCTGGACCTGGCGCAGGCGTGCCGCCGGCACTCGTCGCCCGCGCTGCGCTGGCTGCTGTGGGCGCTGGCGGAGGTCGCGATCATCGCGTGCGACCTGGCCGAGGTGCTGGGCACCGCGATCGCGCTCAAGCTGCTGTTCGGGCTCCCGCTCGTCTGGGGCGTGGTGGTCACCGGGCTGGACGTGTTCCTGATCCTGGCGCTGCAACGCTACGGCTTCCGCCGGCTGGAAGCGTTCATCGCCAGCCTGCTGATCGTCATCGCGGGCTGTTTCGCGCTCGAACTGTTCTGGGCGCGGCCCGACTGGATCGCGGCGGCGGGCGGGCTGGTGCCGCGGGCGGAGATCGTCACGAATCCGGCGATGCTCTATCTGGCGATCGGCATCCTGGGCGCGACGGTGATGCCGCACAATCTCTACCTTCATTCCTCGATCGTGCAGACCCGCGCTTATGGTGAGGGCGAAGCCGACCGGCGCGAGGCGCTGTCGATGGCGACGATCGATTCGACGGTCGCGCTGGGGCTGGCGTTCTTCATCAACGCCGCGATCCTGATCCTTGCCGCCGCCGCCTTCCACAGTGCCGGCCGGTTCGAAGTGGCCGAGATCGAGGATGCGCACGCGCTGCTCGCGCCGATGCTGGGGGTCGGCGGCGCCAGCGTGGTGTTCGCGATCGCGCTGCTCGCCAGCGGGCAGAATTCCACCGTCACCGGCACGCTGGCCGGACAGATCGTGATGGAGGGGTTTCTCGACATCCGCCTGCCGGTGTGGCTGCGGCGGCTGGTGACGCGCGGGCTGGCGATCATTCCCGCAGTGATCGTCGTGGCCGGTTCGGGCGATCGCGGCGCGACCGACCTGCTGGTGCTCAGCCAGGTGATCCTCAGCCTGCAACTGCCGTTCGCGGTGATCCCGCTGGTCGCCTATACTGCCGACCGCCGCCTGATGGGCGGTCTTGCCGCGCCGCGCTGGCTGTCGGTTCTGGCGTGGGGGATCGCAACGGTGATCGTCATATTGAATGGTTATCTTTTGTGGGGATATGTCGCCGGCTGACGGCGTGCCACCGCAACGGGCGTTCAAGGGAGAGGTCAGGCGTGTCGATCGACGCATATTCCATCAACGTCGATCCATCGCGCCATCTGGTCGATATCGCGGTCCGCGGGCTGTGGACTGTGGAAACGGTCGCGCGCTATCGCGCCGACATCGCGCAGGGGCTCGGCACGTTGCGTGGGCACGGCTGCGCGGCCGGGCAGCATCTGACGCTGCTCGATGTTTCCGGCTTCATCGTCCAGGTGCAGGAGGTGACGGCGCTGCTGGCGGGAATGGCGGCCGAACCCGAATTTGCCACGCGCCGCGCCGCGATCGTGGTCGAGGCGCCGTTACTGCGGATGCAGGCGCGGCGCGTCCTGCCGCGCTATGGCGTGTTCGCCGAACGCGGTCCCGCGCTGGAATGGCTGCTCGGCGATCGGCCACCCGCAACGGAATGATTCACGCCGGCATGTCCCCGCCGCAGGGATGGCGCGCGACCGGACATCGGTGATATTCGACAACATAATCGGCACGTTAGCGGCCCCGCATAGGAGAGGATTGGTGACGCCGGACGCCTTTTTCCGCATCGACGTTAACCCGGCGCGAGAATTTGTCGAGATCGCGCTGTCCGGGCTGTGGAGCACGGACACGATCCGGCGTTTCGAAACCGACCTGCGTCGCCGGCTGCTCGATCTTCCCGCGATCGGGCGGCAGCGGACGCTGTTCGACCTCACCGGCTTCATCGTCCAGGTGAAGGAGGTCGCCGCCGGCTTCGAGCGGCTGGCGGCGGATCGCGGGATCGCGTCGCACCGGATCGCGGTGATCGGCGCCGCGCCGCTGCTGCGGATGCAGACCCGCCGCGTGGCGCCCGACTACGGCCTCTTCACCGATCGGGCGGCCGCGATGGAATGGCTGTTCGCCGACGCCGCCTGAACCGCGCGCACCACCTCATTCGCCCTGGTATTTGATCTCCAGGAAACGGCTGCGCGTTTCCAGCGTGTCCAGGTCGCCCTGCGCCAGTTGCGTGCTCATTTCGCCGATCTCGCGCTCGATCACCGTCAGGCCGTCGATCAGCTGCTGGTCCGGGGTGCGTCCGTTGCGCGGGGTGCCGCGCAGCGGCACGGGCACGCGCTGATAGTCGCGGACGAAATCGGGCAGCTGCTCGCCCACCAGCCGCCGCACGTCGGCCGCCGCCGGACTGTCCTCGTCCAGCGCCGCCAGCTGGACGCCCAGCGTGTCGAGCCGCTGGTCCAGCCGGTC
>NZ_LSJO01000682.1:0-5996 GCF_001556735.1 Sphingomonas sp. CCH9-F2
GCGATGATCGCCGCCCCCGCCAGCCACACCGATCGCCTCATGCCGCGCGGCGGCCCACCACATGCGCGGCCGATACCGCGGCGATCAGCAACAGCGCGGCATTCGCCTGATGCGCGACCGCGATGACGATCTGCACGCCGGTCAACAGCGTCGCGATCCCCAGCAGGATTTGCGCCGCGACCAGCCCGACGACCGCCGCGGCGACGCCCGGCGCGCCCGCGCGGCGTGCGCGCACCGCCAGCCACACCAGCGCGCCGGCGGCGACGAACGCCAGCCAGCGATGGATGAACTGCACCACCACAGGGTTGTCGACCGCATTGGTCCACGCCGGGGCCAGCATCGGCACGTTCGCGGGGAACAGCGCGTCGCCCATCAGCGGCCAGCTGGCAAAGGCATAGCCCGCGTCCAGCCCGGCGGTGAACGCCCCGAACACGATCTGCACCGCCAGCGCCGCCAGCGCCGCGATCGCCACGCCGCGCAGCCGCGCCGGTCGCGCCAGCGGGTTGCGGGCCAGCACGCGCAGGTCGCACGCGGTCCACACGATCCCCGCCAGGATGAACAGCGCGGTGCCCAGGTGCACCGCCAGCCGCACATGACTGACGTCGGTACGCACCGACAGGCCGCTGGCGACCATCCACCAGCCGATCGCCCCCTGCAGCCCGCCCAGCGCCAGCAGCGCGGTCAGCCGCGGGCCATAGCCGTGCGGGATCCGCCGCCGCACTGCGAACCAGACCAGCGGCACGGCAAAGGCCAGCCCGATAACCCGGCCCAGCAGCCGGTGGACATATTCCCAGAAGAAGATCGCCTTGAACCCGGCCAGCGTCATGCCACGGTTCAGCTCCTGATATTCCGGGATCCGCTGGTAATTGGCGAATTCGGCCTGCCATTGCGCATCGTTCAGCGGGGGCACGATGCCGCTGATCGGCTTCCACTGCGTGATCGACAGCCCCGATTCGGTCAGCCGCGTGATCCCCCCGACGATCACCATCGCGACGATCAGCGCCGCGACCATGTACAGCCACCGCGCGACGGTCGCGGGGCGGGCGGAAACTGAATAACCGGAACTGGCCTGAAGCATGGCGCCATGTAGCGCATCGCACCCGCCCCCGCTATCCCGCGCCCGATCATCCCGCGGGCGTCATTCCGCCGCCTGGTCAGCCGCCTCCCGACCCAGCGTCAGCGCCAGCGCGGTCACGTCCGACCCCGCCGGCACGATCCGCCAGCGCCCCGGCCGGCGGCTGTCGACCAGCGTCACCGCGCCCTTCGGGCAGATACCCAGGCAGCGCGTCTTGACGACGCCGATCGCCGCCTTGCGCCCCTTGCCGAAGCCGGGCTCGTCGCGCAGCGCCCTGGTCAGCGACTGCCTGCCCTTCGGCCCGAACCCGCCGTCCACCTTCTTCGAACATTTGCCGCACACCAGCAGCGCGGCATCCCAGTGGGAACGGACATGGTCCTTCATCCCGCCGCACCGGGGCGCCACGTCCGCGCGTCCTCGGCGGTGCGCAGCACCTCATACGCCGCCTGGATCGCGTGGAAGCGCGCCGCGGCATCCGCGTCACCGGGGCGCACGTCCGGGTGATAGGACTTGGCGAGCCGCCGCCACGCCAGCTTCACGTCGTCGAACGTCGCGTCGACCTCCAGTTCCAGCACCTCCAGCGCGCGCATCTCGTCGCGCGAGCGCGTGCCGTCACCCGGCCCGGCCCATTGCTGATGCTTCGACTGGGTGAAGCCGCCCGCATCGCGCCGCTCGTCCGCCTCGCGCTGCGCGGCTTCCTCGGCCGACAGCCCCTCGAAGTAATTCCAGCCGCGATTATATTCGGCGGCGTGCGTCTGGCAGAAATACCAGCGGTCGGGGCTGTTGGGGGATTTGGGCGCGGGGCAATCGCCCGGCTCCTCGCACCCATGGCGGTCGCACAGCCGCACGGTCGTGGCTTCGCGGTTGGCGCCATAGCCGCGCCAACGGGGAAAGCCCCAGTCGTTCGATCGGGAGGGTATACGTGCCATTCCTCCCGCACATAGGAGCGCACGCCGCCCGCGCCAAGCGCGCACCGCCCGGCGAACGGGAAACGTCAGAGGGCCTGTAAGCCGGGTTCTGTCCACTCCCCGAAGGAAGATGGGCGACCATTCCTCTCGGCGTGCCGTTGCCGACACGCTCCAGCAACCAACCCGGGCAGCAGGCGGGAACACGCCCCGGACGCACGCTTGCGCCCATGCCGCCCCTATTCGGTCTTGCTCCCGGTGGGGTTTACCGTGCCGCGGCCGTTACCGGCGCGCGCGGTGCGCTCTTACCGCACCCTTTCACCATGACCTGCGCCGAGGCGCGGGCCGTCTGCTCTCTGTTGCACTGTCCCTAACCGCGGGCTCGCGCCCTTGGCCGGCGGGCGTTACCCGCCACCGTCGTTCCGTGGAGCCCGGACTTTCCTCGGCATGTATCGCTACATGACGCGGCCGCCCGGCCCTCTGACGCGCCCGTCCCTAGCGCGCGGGTGCGTGTTAGGGAAGCCGCCTCAATCGTCGCCCTGCGGCCGCGGCAGCAGCAGCGCCAGCAGGATCATGCGGCATTCCGCGTCGATCTCCCCGTCGATCAACTCGGGGCGAAAGCGCCGCTGGAATGCCATGATTGCGGCCATACGGTCGCTCACGTCATAGCCGAACCGCTCAAGCGCCAGGCAGAATGCCGCCTCGCCCCAGAACGGGTCCATCAGGTTCTTCGTCGGGCGCGGCAACGCCAGCCGCAACCGCGACAATCGGTGCCACGGAAACAGCTCGCCCGGATCGCGCTTGCGCGTCGGGGCAACGTCGGAATGGCCGACGATGTTGCCGCGCGTGATCTCGTGCCGGTCCTTCAGATGCGCGACCAGCCGCACCACGGCATCGACCTGCGGCTCGGGAAAGCGACGATAGCCGTGCTCGTGCCCCGGATTGACGATCTCGATGCCAATCGACGCCGAATTGACGTCGTCGATGTCGCGCCAGTGGCTCTTGCCAGCGTGCCAGGCGCGCTTGTCGTCGTCGACCAGCCGCACGACCGTGCCGTCCTCGTCGACCAGATAGTGCGCGGATACCTCGGCGGCAGGGTCGCGCAGACGATCGATCGCCTCCTGCGCGGTCTTCATGCCGGTATAATGCAGCACGATCATCGTGATCGGCAGCCGGCGTTCGTTGAAATTGGGCGACGGCATCTCGACGCACTTCATCGCGTGCGCCGATCCTGTACCCGTATCCGTCCGATCACGCCCGCAATCCCCCGCGTCTTCGCCGTGCGAGCGATCTCCTTATGACGACTGCGCCTCTCGCGCCACCTCCGCCGCACCGCCCGGCGCCGTGGATGGGCATCCCGTCGCCTCGTAGAAGCCGCGCAGGCGGCGGCTGGGACGCAGGCGATCGGACAGGCCTATCACCGTCTCCCCCGCCCCCAGCAGCAGCAGCCCGCCCGGCTTCAGCGCGCCGGCCAGCCGCTCCAGCACCTGTTCGCGCAGCCGCGGCACCAGGTAGAACAGGACGTTCCGGCACAGGATCAGGTCATAGCGGCCCGCGGGCGGTGGCTCCGCCACCAGATTGTGCCGCCGGTAGGTGACCGTATTCAGCAGCGCCGGGGTGGCGCCCCACTGGCCGTCGCCGTCCGGCGCGAACCACTCCATCATGCGCCGCACCGGCAGGCCGCGCTGGATCTCGAACTGCGAATAGCTGCCCTGCCGCGCGCGGGCGATCGCCGCGGCGGATACGTCGGTCCCGATGATCTCTGGCATCCGCGGCCAGCGTTCCGCCGCCTTGCGCTCCGCGAACAGCATCGCCAGCGACAGCGCCTCCTGCCCGGTCGCGCAGGCCGCACACCAGATATGCACCGGCATGCCCGCCGCCAGCGGCACCGCCACCGCCTGCGCCGCCGATTCGATCACCCCGGCGTCGCGGAAGAACGACGTTTCCTGGTTCAGCAACAGGTCGACGACCTTGTCCGCCAGCACCTCGTCACGGCCGTCGCGCAGTCGCCGCGCCAGATCGTCCACGTCGTGGATCGCCAGCCCCGCCAGCAGCGGTTTCAACGCGGTGTCCAGTCGCCAGCTGCGGTTCGGGGCGATCCGCTGGCCGGTGCGCTGCTCCAGCAATCCCGCCAGCAGCCGCGCGCATCCCGAATCGATCGGCTGAACCGCCATGTTCATGCGGTACGATCCGCCGATGCTGCGATCGACCGGCCCAGCGCGTCCGGCGGCAGCACCGCCAGCGCCAGCCCGGCGTCCGCCACCACGCCCGGCATTCCCCAAACCACCGATGTCGCGCGATCCTGGACCAGCACGGTGCCGCCCGCCGCCCGCACGGCGCGCGCGCCCTCCAGCCCGTCGCGTCCCATGCCGCTCAGCACGATCGCCAGCAGCCGCGGCCCATAGACTGCCGCAAGGCTCGCGAACATCGGATCGACCGACGGCAGGTTGCCGGTGGGCACCGCGGCGGTGGACAGGCGCACCAGCGCATCCTCCGGCCCGCGCCCGCTGACGGTCAGATGCGCGGTGCCCGGCGCGACCAGCAGCCGGCCGGCGACGGCGCGCGTGCGATCGACGGCGATCGCCGCCGGGCGCCGCGCCGACATCTGAACCTGCGCCGCGAAATAGGGGGAAAAGGCCGGGGGCAGATGCTGCGTCACGAAGATCGGCTGGCGCACCTCGGCGGGGACTTCGCCCAGCAACGACGCCAGCGCGTGGATACCGCCGGTGGACGCGCCGATCGCGATCGCATCGAACCCGGGCAGCGGCACGGGTGGGTGGATCGCGCGGCGCGGCGCCTCGACCGTCGCCGCCCGCGGTGCCGCCAGCAGGTCCAGCCGCGCCAGCAACACCTCGCCGAACCGGCTGGCGAAGGCGCCGGCGGCGGGCTTGACCAGCGTGTCGGCAGCGCCCAGCGCCAGCGCGCGCATCGTCACCGCGGCGCCATCGGCGGCGGCGCTCGACACCACCAGCACGCGCGCGCCCTGCCCCGCGGCGATCAGCTGCGGCAGCGCGTCGATGCCATGGGTATGCGGCATCTCCAGATCGAGCAGGATGACGTCGACCCGCTCCCGCGACAGGAACTCCAGCGCACGGCGCGCATCCGGCACCGCGGCGGCCAGCGCGAAGCGGTCCTCCGACGTCACGAACCGCGACAATACCGCGCGCGCCACCGCCGAATCATCGACGATCAGGACCCGCGGCACGGCAGCGGCGGCGGCATCCGGGATGGGAAGGGAGCTATGCACGTCTGGCTGCCTCAAAGGCGTGGTGGCGGGGGATCAGGCCACGCCGACGATCTGCAGCTTGCTGTGCAGCGTTTCGCGGTCGAATGGTTTCATCACATATTCGTCCGCCCCCGCCTCGATCGCGGCGCGGATGTGCGCCATGCCGTTCTCGGTGGTACAGAACACGACCTTGGGGCGGTGGGACAGCGTCTCGGTACCCAGGGCGCGCAGGAATTCCATCCCGCTCATCACCGGCATGTTCCAGTCCAGCAGCACCACGTCCGGCGTCGATTGCCGGCATTGTTCCAGTGCCTCGCGGCCGTCGGCGGCCTCCGTGACGGCGAAATCCAGCGTCTCCAGGATGTGGCGGGCGACCTTCCGAATCACCTTCGAATCATCGACGATCAGGCAGGTCTTCATGACGCGGTCCCCGCTTACTCAGTACACCGGCGCGTCATGCCCGATAACATGTTGTTTTGGCGTTAATGCGGCCGACGATCATTCGATTGCACCGGCACGCGCGACCAGCCGGTCGATGTCCAGCGCCAGCAACGTCTCCTGCCCGCGTTCGGCCACGCCGGACACGAAATCCCACGCCGCGTCGGACGCGCCGCCCATCCCGGGCGGTCGCGGTGCGATCTCCACCGCCTCGACATCCTCCAGCATGTCGACCGCGATCGCGTACAGATGCCCGTCGACCATCGTCGCCACGGCATGGCCGATCGCGCCGTCGCCCACGGGCCGCGGCGGCACGCCCAGCAGCTGTCGCACGTCCAGCACGGTGGCGACG
>NZ_LSJO01000683.1:0-2259 GCF_001556735.1 Sphingomonas sp. CCH9-F2
GGCTGGCGTGGATCCAGGCGCGCCGCAAGCGCGCCGAGCCGCCAGCCTATACGCCCAGCGTGTCGGTGATCATCCCCGCCTTCAACGAGGAGCGGGTGATCGTCGCCTCGGTCACGCGGGTATTGGCCAGCGACTATCCGGCGTTGCAGGTGATCGTCGCCGACGACGGATCGAGCGATGCCACCAGCGAGCTCGTCGCCGCCGCGTTCGACGGCGATCCGCGCGTCGAATTGCTGACGCTGGCCAACGGCGGCAAGGCGGCGGCGCTCAACCGCGCGCTGCAGCAGGCGCGCGGCGACGTCGTCATCGCGCTGGACGCCGATACGCAGTTCGAACCCGCCACGATCCGCCGGCTGGCACGATGGTTCGCCGACCCGCGGATCGGCGCGGTGGCGGGCGATGCCCGCGTCGGCAACCGCGTGAACCTGGTCACCCGCTGGCAGGCGATCGAATATATCACCGCGCAGAACCTGGAACGCCGCGCGCTGGCCGGCTTCGATGCGATGACGGTGGTGCCCGGCGCGGTCGGCGCATGGCGGCGCGCGGCGCTGGACGAGGTCGGCGGCTATCCCGAGGATACGCTGGCCGAGGATCAGGACATGACGATCGCGATCCAGCGCGCGGGCTGGCGTGTCACCTACGATCCGGCGGCGGTCGCCTGGACCGAGGCGCCGGAAAGCTTCCGCGCGCTCGCCCGGCAGCGGTTCCGCTGGGCGTTCGGGACGCTGCAATGCCTGTGGAAGCATCGCGCGGTGCTGTGGCGGCGCAAGCCGTCGGGGCTGGCGCTGGTCGGGATGCCGCAGGCGTGGCTGTTCCAGATCCTGTTCGCGGCGATCTCCCCGCTGATCGACCTGGCGCTGATCCTGTCGATCGTCGGCACGTCGATGCGCGTCGCGCAGCATGGCTGGGCGCAGACCGCCGGCGACGTCGGCACGATGGGCCTCTACTGGGCGGCGTTCACCACGATCGACGTGCTGTGCGGGTGGCTGGCGTACCGGCTGGACGGCAAGAAGCTGCGCTACCCCGCCCATCTGCTGGTCGCGCAGCGGCTGGTCTATCGCCAGATCATGTACGGGGTGGTCATCCGTGCGATTTCCGCGGCGGTGCGCGGGCGGATCGTCGGCTGGGGCAAGCTGGAGCGGTCGGGCCGCGTCGACGGCGGCCCCACCCCCGCAGGCCCGGCCGCAAGCCATTGACCGTGCGCCATTGATCGCCGGGCCGGGTTGCGGCATGGCGAACGGAATGGTTCCCGTTCCGTTCGCCGACCTCTCCTTTGCGGGGCATGCCTGGCACGCCTTGCCCGACGGCGCGCTGTTCTGGCCGGCGCGGCGCGCGTTGCTGGTCGCCGACCTCCATCTGGAAAAGGCCAGCTGGTTCGGGGCGCGCGGGCAGATGCTGCCCCCGTATGATTCGATCGCGACGCTGACCGCGCTCGACGCGCTGGTCCGTGCGACCGACGCGACGGAGGTGTGGTGCCTGGGCGACAGTTTTCACGACAGCGCCGGGTGCGACCGGCTGCCCGCCGCCGCGCGCGCGCTGCTGACCGCGATGACCGCGCGGACGCGCTGGACATGGATCGCCGGCAACCATGACCGCGCGATCGCCGACCGCTGCGGCGGGGCGGTGACGGACGAGGCGTGGGTGGACGGCGTGCTGCTGCGCCACGAAGCCGACCCGGCCGACCCGCGCCCCGAACTGTCGGGGCATTTCCACCCCAAGCTGCGCGTGCGCGTGCGCGGCAAGCTGGTGTCGCGGCGCTGCTTCGTGGCGACGGCGCACAAGCTGATCTTCCCCGCCTTCGGCGCGCTGACCGGGGGACTGGACGTCACCCACCCCGAAATCCTGCGCGCCACCGGCGGCATCGCGGAGGCGCTGATCCCGATCGACAACCGCCTGCTGCGCTTCCCGCTGGCGGCTTAGCGATGACTTAACCATCACGGGTCTAGCCCCGCTTCCAACCGACAGGGGGGTAGGCGATGCAGGGACTGGCACAAGAGGGCGGACGGCCGGACACGGTGGACGGCGCCGCGCCCACGATCGAGTTCACGATCCTGATCCCGTGCCTCAACGAAGCCGAGACGATTGCGACCTGCGTCCGCAAGGCGGTCGGCTATTTCGAACGTGCCGGCATCGTGGGCGAGGTGCTGGTGTCCGACAACGGCAGTACCGACGGGTCGATCGCGATCGCGCAGGCGGCGGGCGCGCGCGTCGTTCATGCGCCGATCGCGGGCTATGGCGGGGCATTGGGCTGCGGCATCC